>NZ_JBECOT010000015.1:0-82072 GCF_040104395.1 Pseudoalteromonas sp. BZA4 | reverse complement strand
TTTTGCCAAGTCGATGCTAATTAGGTTAAATTTTGACATGTATGGATTCCTTATTGGTAAAAGTAATTGTCCAATTTCTTTATACCGTACTCACTATATTTGGGGGAGGAGTCCATACATCTCCTACGAGATGCGAGATACGAGATGCGAGATGCGAGATGCGAGGTATTGTAGGCGTGAAATTTATTTCACGCGAAAGCCTAGCACCTAGAGCCTATCCCCTAATACCTAGCGCCTAATTTTTCAAACCCCAAACAAAAAAATGCCACCTTTCGGTGGCATTACACACGGGATTATTTCTATTTACTAGAAATGCTTTTCAAAGTTCAAGGCGGTGCGCTTTACACCCAACCTCAAACTCATAATTACTTCCAACTTTTCATCTTGTGGCCTTTAACAGCATAGAAAAGTATGAATAAATAACAAGGCAACATTACAATATAAGCCATTTGTTGTGCTTCTGCGCTTTTTACGCCGCCACTAGCTAAGCCCCAAAATAATGGACCAAACGCTCCACCGGCTATACCCATAACGAGCAGACCAGAGCCTACACTAGTTAGCTTGCCTAAACCAGATAATGCTAACGGCCAAACCGCAGGCCATACAATGGCATTAGCAAAGCCTAGCACAGCAATGAGCAATAAGGTATCAGGTAGTACCGATTTTAGGCCAAACAATGTTGATATAAATACAGTTTCATTGCTACCAGTGACTATCGCTAAGGTTAACACACAGCCCAATACCGCTGAAATAGTTAGCGCTGTTTGCTGCGATAACACTCTTGGAATAAGTAAAAAATCTCTAAAAAGTAACCTAGTACCATACAACCCATGGTGTACGATGTCATAACACTGTATTTTTCAACACCTAACGACAGCGCAAAGCTGCCAATGGTATCACCTGCGATAACCTCAACGGCTACATAAACAAAAAGTGCCACTATTCCTAATGCAAGGCTCGGATGGCTTAACGCTTCTTTTACTTGC
This sequence comes from Pseudoalteromonas sp. BZA4, assembly GCF_040104395.1. Taxonomy (NCBI): domain Bacteria; kingdom Pseudomonadati; phylum Pseudomonadota; class Gammaproteobacteria; order Alteromonadales; family Pseudoalteromonadaceae; genus Pseudoalteromonas; species Pseudoalteromonas sp. BZA4. The sequence continues at coordinate 81,086 of NZ_JBECOT010000015.1, read as the reverse complement.
CCTGGTTTTTGTTCATCAACGTCGTCATCAATTAACTCTGGTAATGGCATTTTAGTAACTGCAAAGCCGAGTATACCAATAAAAATAGCCATCCCTAAATACGGTAATATTAAGCCATTGGCCATGGCATCAATATCAGTTTGGCTAAGCTCTTTACCTACAAAGCCTTTAAAGTCGCTGAGTATCAGTGCAGTAAATACAATAGGTGCAACAACACCCGCACCTTTATTCAATATACCCATAATACTAACGCGAGCCGCAGCTGATTCTTCGGGGCCAATTCTTACTACATATGGGTTAACCGCTGTTTGAAGCAATGTTTGCCCAGCCCCCATAACGAGCTGCGCGAATAAAAACAGTGCAAAAACTTGCGTTTTTGCAGCAGGAATAAACAGTAAACCTGCCACCATCATGGTCGCCATACCCAGCGCCATACCGTTTTTATAACCTACCTTTCTGATGATCATCGCCGAAGGTAGAGCCGTAAAAGTCACGGCGATATAAAACGAGAAAATAATCAGCGATGCCTGAAACGGTGAAAGCTGCAAAATTTGCTGTAAAAATGGCATCAGTGAACCATTCAACCATGTAGCAAAACCCAGTATAAAAAACAGCGTGGCGACAATCGCCATAGGCACAACACTGCTTTGTTTATTCATTTCAGACATAACATTTCCCATAACAGCACAGTTCGACTCTTCGGCGCTGCTGATTCAGATGATTATATAAAAGAGATATTAAACATTTATAACACTATCGCAACAAAAATGACAGCGCTGACATATTTCTTTTAAGTGGTTTCTAGGAGCCGTCAGTTTTGAGCCGAAAGGTGTTGAATGTAAAACGCGCCAAGCAAGCGTGACGCCTACGAGGTGCGGGGTATTGTAGGCGTGAAATTTATTTCGCGCGAAAGTAATTGCACAAAGAGGAGTAAATGAGAAGAAAATGAGGAAGTAATAATAGTGCTCTTTTTCTGTAAGCGTAGCGCTCTCTTATCCTCTTTGTGAATATAAGTGGCTTAAAACAAAATATGACGCCTACGCTTTACTGTAGGCGTCACATTTATTCATCGCAAAACATTACTCACCAACAACGGTCACGCGGCTGGTTTGCTGTGCATTTAAACGGGTGCGTAGCGCAACTTTTGCATTACTATCAACTTTTACAGGCTCAGCGTAAGTTTGCCAGCTTTGGCCGTTATCTAGACTGTACTCAATGCTCAAATATGCAAATGCGCTATTGGCATATAACTTACCATCTTCAATCACACCGCCCGGTACCGGTAAATGCAGATTGATGCCATCTTTAGCTAACTTATCAAGCTCTTTTAAGCCTACAGCACTTGAGAACTCAGCCCAGTCTTTTGCTTGTTTTTTAATATCGACACTTTCACCTTCCCAATCGGCTTTATGCCATGCGCGCTCTGCCACTGACAGAATACGCGGGAAGATCATTGCTAATACTTGCTCTTCAGTCCGGATTGTTTCTGACCATACCTGACCTTGCATGCCCAGAATGTTCTCTGGCTTTTCAAGTTTAGGTAACGGGCGACCAACCAACGCTTCTAAATTAACAATTGGCTCACGGGTACGGGTGTAATCGGCATTGGCATACACGTCATCAGGCATGTAATTAAAGGCTTTTTTAGTATCTGTGTAACGAGTGGCCCAGTAATAACCACGCTCTTCAGGGCTTGCTTCGTATGGGTGGTCAAAGTACAAATGCGTACCGTGTGATAACACCACTTGATAACCGGCATTTGCTAGGCGGTATGCTCTATCGGCAACGCCCCATTCCCAAATGTTATCCCAAGTATTAACGGTAAAGGTTTTGTTAGGGAACTCATCACGTTTAAACGAGTTTTCACGGTCGTACATGATGCCATCTTCCCAAATCCCCGGAGAAATACCGCGTTTTTCAAGTAAGGTTGCAACACGTTGTGTGAAATAAGGTTTTAAATCAGCCGGGCCAGCTACACCGTTATTTGGATCGGCAAATAACGCCTGACAGATTGGCGAGCCTATCCACGAACCAGCACCGACTTCATCACCACCAATATGCAGGTTCTTTAACTGCACACCTGCTTCGCGATACATCTGCTGAAGTTCATAAGTTACTTTATCTAAAAATGCGTAGGTTGAGTCCATACACACATTCATTGAGTTATCTTTGTAGTTTTGTACGGTCATGTACACAGAGGTATCTTTTGGATCAGTAAGCAAATATTGCGTTGCTGGCCCCATATCTATGTGTTGAATTTCTTTGTTTGCAGAGCGCGTTTTAATGTTGTTTTTAGCGGCTTTCTCAGCTTCTTCTAACATGTTGTGATAACGCGCTTCCATCGCTTTGATTGAGGCACGCGCATGGCCTGGCCCTTCAACTTCTGGGATGATTTGAATGTGGCGGTCTTTCGCAAACTTTAATAGCTCAACAAACTCATCACGTTTCAGATAACCATTACCTGAGCCTGATTTAAATGGCCCTGTGCCAAGCTGAGTTAATAAGCACTCGCGCTCTTCTAAATCAAAGCAGCGATAGCCACCAACGTCGGTAAGCTCTGGTAGGCCAGGGATCTCAAGTCGCCAACCTTCATCTTCTGAAAAGTGCCAGTGTAGCTTATTCATTTTATAGCGAGCCATTTGCTCAACCAGCTTGAACATTGCTTCTTTGCCATGATAGTTACGACCATTATCGTAATGCATACCACGCCAACCATAACGCGGTGAGTCTTCAAGTTCTAACTGCGGTAAGCTGGCACTGCCTTGGCTATTTGCAGGAATGAGGTTCAATAAGCTTTGCATCGCATAAAACACACCTGCGTTATCGCTACCTACGATATTGATCACTTCATCATCAATCTCTAGGGTGTAGCTTTCTGCTTTTGCATTATTGAGTTTAGGGTCAACTTTTAAGCGAATTACTTTGTCTTTGCCGACATTGATATGATCAGGCTGTGCTTTAAGGCTAATGCCATAGTCATCTTGCAAGTCTTGCATAAACACCATAACTTCGTGTTTAAGCTGCCCTTGATAACTAATTTGCCAAGTATTGTTTAACGTTGCGCTACCTCGATTAAAATCGACTTTACGAGACTTCGGAATAATACGCTTTAAAGCATCGTCTTTACTGATCGACACCTTATCTGTGCTATTACGCTCGAAACGTACTTTTGCCGTTGCTAAAACCGATAAATCTTTTGGCTCATTGTAACGGCGTAACTGATTTTCACGGGTAAATGGCGTCACAAACTGTTTAAAGTCTTCAGTGTCGGTGTTGGCAAATACGGCTGGTTTATTCTTACCTGAAACAAAAAATGCCCGAGGCATAAAGTCACTGTAAGCTACAATCCATACTTGCGCATCAAACGGCAACGCTAAACTTTCACCTGCACCTAAACCTTTAAACGAGCTCGTTGGTACGATGCGATGAAGGTCACCATTAACGTGTTCAATGTTTAGGCCCGCAACATGCTCGGTTGAGATTTTACGAACAGAGTGAATATAAAGCTGCCAGTCGCTCTCGCCTGCAGGTAACGCCACATCAGAGCCATTGTTGAGGGTAATTTTTCCTAAAAAGCCCGCATCTTTATTACGAAAGTTATCTTCTACCGAAAACAGCAGTTCGGTACCTTTCGCAAACTGATCAACTTGCGATTGAGTTAATGCTGCACTTGCCATTAAAGGCGCAGTCGCTAGCATTACCGCGAATAGTGACTTCTTAAAATCCATTACTTTCTCCTCGTTTAAGCCCTGAGTGTACGGTATTTCTGCGTACTATTTTTCATTTTTGTTAATAATTCGTTCCTATCATATAAAAACTAAAATGACAGCGCTATCATTTTATGAAAAATAAAGGTGAGGAGTTAGCTATCAGCTATCAGGCTGACGGCTCAAACCTTAACACACAGATACTTCTCTTCTAGGTACTCATCTAACCCTTGGTGGCCGCCTTCTCGGCCTAAGCCTGACTGTTTAACGCCGCCAAATGGCGCTACGGGATTTGAGATAAGACCTTCGTTAATACCAATCATGCCGTATTCGAGTGCTTCGCTTACGCGATAAACCTGCTTGATGTTTTCACTATAAAAATATGCAGCTAAACCGTAAGGTACGTCGTTCGCAAGTTGAAGTACTTCTTCTTCATCATCAAAGGCGATTATGCTGACTACAGGGCCAAACACTTCATCATGATAGATATCCATCTCTGGGGTCACATCGGTTAAAATTAATGGTGCTTGAAAGCTACCTTCAAGCTCACTGTTATCACCGATTAACGACGCCCCTTTATCAACCGCATCTTGCACAAGCGTTTGAACTTTCTCTTTTGCTTTAGGGTAAATTAATGGGCCGATATCTACCCCGTCATCAAGACCATTGCCTACCTTTAACTCAGCCACTTTGTCTGTGAGTTTTTCGAGCACAGTTTCAAGCACTGAGCGCTGAACAAAAATTCGGTTAGCGGCAACACAGGTTTGCCCTGCGTTTCTAAATTTAGCCCCCATAAGGCCAGCAACAGCCTCATTTAAATCGGCATTATCAAAAATAATGAACGGGGCATTGCCGCCAAGCTCCATTGACGTTTGTTTAATTGTTGAGGCACACTGCGATAGTAACTGCTTACCTACACCGGTTGAGCCAGTGAATGTGAACTTACGAACACGCTCCGACTCGGTCATGATCTCACCCACCATTTTTGCGTTTTCAGAGACCACCACGTTCAGCGCACCTTTTACAAATCCGGCTTTATCAGCAAGATAGGCTAAGGCAATAGCGCACAATGGCGTATGCTCCGAAGGTTTAATCACAAAACTACAACCCGCGGCATAAGCGGGTGCCACTTTACGGGTGATCATGGCAATCGGGAAATTCCAAGGTGTAATACCAGCCACTACACCGATTGGCTGCTTTATCGTTGTTAAACGATGTTTGCTATCAGTAGCAGGAATTGTGTCACCATAACTACGCTTTGCCTCTTCACTAAACCATTTAATAAAGCCTGCACCGTATTCCACTTCGCCCAAGGCTTCTTTTAAAGGCTTACCCTGCTCTTTAGTCATTAACTCAGCAAGCTGTTGCTTGTGCTCAATAACCAACTCATACCAACGGCGCAGCGTTTCACTACGTTCGGTTGCAGTTGTTTGCTTTAGTTTGCTAAATGCCTCGTCAGCACTTTTTAAAGCCTGCTCAACTCCAGCTTCATCAATATCAGAAACCTGAGTAATCGACTCTGCGGTTGCGGGGTTATCTACACTAAAACGCTGGCTCGTAGAGTAAAAGTCACCGTCGATAAACGAATCAGAAAAAACCAAATCAGACATAGAACCTCCAAGTAAAAGCTATCAGCTATCAGCTATCAGCTATCAGCTATCAGCTATCAGCTATCAGCTATCAGCTATCAGCTATCAGCTATCAGCTATCAGCTATCAGCTATCAGCTATCAGCTATCAGCTATCAGCTATCAGCTATCAAAAGCTTAAAACCCGAGAAATGAATGTAAAGCTATTGTTGTTTAAAAGCATAAATAACTAAGCCCTCTCTCGATCAGCTAAAAACTGACGGCTGACGGCTGACAGCTCCAAAAAACAAAAAACCCAGCCGAAGCTGGGTTTTTGGTATTCTGATAAACGTAAATATTAACGTTTTGAGAATTGTGGACGCTTACGTGCTTTCTTAAGACCCACTTTCTTACGCTCAACTTTACGTGCATCACGTGTAACGAAACCTGCTTTACGAAGTGTAGGACGTAGAGACTCGTCAAACTCCATAAGTGCACGAGTGATACCGTGACGGATAGCACCAGCTTGACCAGTAGTACCACCACCTGAAACAGTGATGTGTAGGTCAAACTTTTCAGTCATTTCTACGTGCTCTAATGCTTGACGAACAACCATGCGAGCAGTCTCACGACCGAAGTACTCTTCTAGAGAGCGCTTGTTGATTACGATGTTACCAGTGCCTGGGCGTAAGAATACGCGAGCACTTGAACTTTTACGACGACCTGTACCGTAGTATTGATTTGCCATGATAGTGCTCCTTAAATGTCTAGAACCTGAGGCTGTTGTGCAGCATGGTTGTGCTCAGTACCTGAGTAAACTTTAAGTTTACGGTACATTGCGCGGCCTAAAGGACCACGTGGCAACATGCCTTTAACAGCTTTTTCGATGATCATTTCAGGCTTTGCAGCTTGAAGCTTGTCGAAAGTAGTAGACTTAAGACCACCTGGGAAACCAGTGTGTGCGTGGTACATTTTGTCTTTTGCTTTATTACCAGTAACAGTAACTTTCTCAGCGTTGATAACGATGATGTAATCACCAGTATCTACGTGAGGAGTGTACTCAGCTTTATGCTTACCGCGTAGGCGACGAGCGATTTCAGTAGCGATGCGACCTAAAGTTTTACCTTCAGCGTCAACTACGTACCAGTCACGTTTTACTGTTTCTGGCTTAGCAACAAACGTTTTCATTTATTAAAATCCAATGTTTTTTAATTAAAACCACAGGTAATTATTATTAATTACCGCTCTAAGTTGAATGCTTTAACCCCTTCGAGTTTAAGACTTTGAGCCATCAATTAGAGGCTAAACTAATATCTGGCAATAGAACGCAACGTGGCAGACGCGGGAGTATACCAGCACTTGAACCACATTGCTATATGATGGTTGTTTTTTATTCGAGAAAATCAGCTATCAGCTATCAGCTATCAGCTATCAGCTATCAGCTATCAGCTATCAGCTATCAGCTATCAGCTATCAGCTATCAGCTATCAGCTATCAGCTATCAGCTATCAGCTATCAGCTATCAGCTATCAAAAACATAAAACCAGAGAAATAAATGTAAAGCTATTGTGGTTAAAAAACATAAAAACTAAACCACCATCTCGATCAGCTAAAAACTGACGGCTGAAAGCTGACAGCTCTACTAAGCTAGATGCTCTTTTGCTAAATACTCTAGCGATTGCATTTCTTGTAGTCGGCTAATACAACGCTTAAATTCAAAATTTAAGTTACCTTCGCTATATAGTTCGGTTATTGGCTTTTCAGCAGAAATAATCAGCGTTACATGGCGCTCGTAAAATTCATCCACTAACGCGATAAAACGTCGTGCCGCATCATCATTGGCTTGGCCTAATGATTTTACGTTAGACAAAATCACCGTGTTATAAAGTCGGCTTATTTCCATGTAATCAACTTGGCTGCGGGCTGTTTCACATAGTTCACTAAACTCAAACATAGCAATACAGTCAGACACTTTACGGGTTTTGATCATCCGCCCTTCAATTTCAATTTCTTTATCGAGCACACCCGGCTCAGGTGACAACTTATCGAAGTATTCAAATAAATTATCATCAGCTTGCTTATCAAGCGGACTATGGAAAATTTCGGCTTGCTCAAGGGTACGTAAACGATAATCAACCCCCGAGTCTACATTTACGATTTCGGTGTTGGCTTTTACCAGCTCAATTGCTGGTAAGAAACGCGCACGTTGTAAACCATTTCGATACAGCTCATCAGGCACGATGTTTGACGTAGCAACCAGCACAATGCCACGTTCAAATAATGCTTCCATCAAACCACCTAGTAGCATTGCATCAGTGATATCTTGCACAAAAAATTCATCGAAACAGATAATATCTGTTTCTGATTTAAAGATATCTGCAACCACATTTAATGGATTGCTGGTATTTTTTAACTTTTTCAGCTCATCATGCACGCGATGCATAAAACGGTGAAAGTGCACACGCATCTTACGATCAGTAGGTAAAGCTTCGTAGAAAGTATCAACTAAATAGGTCTTACCTCTACCTACTCCGCCCCAAAAATACAGCCCTTTTATACTCGGCGTGCTATCTTTAGAGAATAATTTGGCAAACCACCCCTTCGCGGCCGGTTTGTCTGCCGTTAGGTCATCATAGAGTCTTTGCAAATGGCGCACTGCATTTTCTTGCGCTGCATCATGTACAAAGTCTTCACGTTGTAAATCTTGTTGGTATTTCTGCCAAGGAGTCATAGGTCGTTACAATAAAACACAGTTAAATTTGCACAGTATATTAACACGCATCGTATCTCAGGGTATATTAGCCCGCAGTATGATTTCACAATCAAATTAAGCATATTTTAATAATGATTGGACTATAAATGCTTTTAAAGCATTTGTTTTTGTTATTTTTTCCCAAAGGGGTAGATTTATGGGCACAATTACCTGGATAGGTATTCTAATCATCGTTGCAATTTCAGCATTCTTCATTGGTGCTTTTGTAACCAAAAAACAATTTAAGCAAGACGAACTAGAACAACAAGTCGAGCAAGCTAACAATGCGCTTGAACAATATCGTCAAGATGTAGCTGATCATCTAGCGAGCACAGGTAAGCTAGTATCTAAAATGAAAGATAACTACGACCAGCTACTAAACCATGTAGAAGAGACAAATAAACTACTACTTGCTGATAAAAAACAGCATCCAAATGAGCCTTTCTTTTCTAAAGAAACGACTGAGCAATTACAAAACTCATTACAAGACCGCAGAGGCGATCGTTCAAGTGCCGAAGCTCAGCCTGCTGACTATGTTGTAGGTGAAACGGGCTTGTTCACTGGCTCAGAGAAAGTTTCAGAACATTCTAAAGCCTCTTGATGAACTTTTTTTTGACCCCATAGTCTTTAGATATAACAGCTTTATATCTAAACCAAGAAAAGGGCTGCTTATGCAGCCCTTTTTAGTTTTTGCTTTATCTCTGAAGTGGAGTAAACCCAGACTATGAAAATGAAATTATCTGTTATCAGTGCTGCTATTTTATCTTCTAGCTTATTATTAAGTCCTGCAATTTCAATGGCAAAACTTCCTGTTGCTGTAAATGGTCAACAATTGCCAACCCTAGCACCTATGCTTGAACAGATCACACCGGGTGTGGTGAGTATTCAAGTGTCAGGCTCTAAAGAAGTTCGCCGCCGTGCGACTCCTTTTGATGACTTTTTTGGTGTTCCTCGTGGTGGTAGCCAGAAGCGTGAATTTAGTGGCCTAGGCTCAGGTGTGATCATTGATGCAGACGAAGGTTACGTGGTAACCAATAACCATGTTATCGAAGATGCCGAAAAAATGGTGGTGACCTTAGAAGATGGTCGCGAATATGAAGCAACTAAAATCGGTAGTGATAAAGAGTCAGATATTGCCTTATTGCAAATTGATGCGGAGGACTTAACAGCGCTTAAAATTGCCGATTCAGATCAGTTACGTGTAGGTGATTTTGCTGTTGCCATTGGTAATCCATTTGGTTTAAGTCACACAGTAACATCAGGTATCGTCAGTGCCCTTGGCCGTAGCGGTTTAAATATAGAAGGCTATGAAGACTTTATTCAAACCGATGCAGCTATCAACCAAGGTAACTCAGGCGGTGCGTTAGTTAACCTTAACGGTGAACTGATTGGTATCAACACCGCTATCTTAGGCGCATCTGGCGGTAACGTGGGCATTGGCTTTGCAATTCCATCTACCATGATGAAAAACCTTGTTGACCAAATTATCGAACACGGCGAAGTGCGCCGTGGCTCATTAGGTATTTCGGGTCGCCCACTTGATGCAGGCCTTGCTAAAGCACAACAACTTGACGTGAAGCAAGGCGCTTACGTTATGCAAGTAATGGATGATACCGCAGCAAGTAAAGCGGGTATCAAAGCCGGTGATGTAATTATTAGCGTCGATGGCACCGAAATTAGTGGCTTCCATGAACTACGCAGTAAAATTGCCACACTTGGTGAAGGCAAAAAAGTAAAACTGGGCATTTACCGAGATGGCAAAGTTAAAACTGTAAATGTCACACTCGATGGTGCATCAGCAACTACTGCCGCTGGCGAAGAGACACACCCTGCTTTCCAAGGTGCAACATTAGAAAACACTCAGAAGAGTGATGGAAAAGGGGTTGAAGTAACCGGCGTGCAAGCACGTTCTCCTGCTGCTCGTGTTGGCCTTGAAGAAGGTGACGTGATCATGCAAGTTAATCGTCAACGCGTTGAAACAATCCGCGACATGAATAAGATCATCGAAAATACCAAAGGTAACATCGTACTAGGTGTTAAACGCGGTAGAGAGCTTATTTTCGTACTGATACAGTAAACCTAGTTGATAAATCATGAAAAAATAACAGCGGTGCTTGCCGCTGTTATTTTTTTTGTGCCATCATTAAGGGATTGCTCACTGATAATAAGAATACTGTGCTAAAACTTTTTAAATTTATCCTTCCTCCGCTTTTCACCGGTTTAGGCATTGCCTTTTTAGTGGTGTTATTTAGCCCAAGCCTTCGTAGCACACTGTTACCAGATATGAATTTACCTGCGGCGATATCATCAGAGCACATGAGCTTTGCTGATGCAGTGCAAAAAGCAGCACCGTCGGTTGTTACTATTTTTTCAGAAAGCATTTCCAATCAACCGCGCTATAAACGCCAAAACACTGTTCAAGCTCTTGGTTCTGGTGTGATCATGACCCAAGACGGCTATATTCTTACTAACTACCATGTAATCAAAAATGCCGATCTCATTATCGTTACACTCGCTGATGGCCGTCGCTTTTATGATGTGCAAGTGATTGGTTTTGATACTCAAACAGATTTAGCGCTATTAAAGATCAGCGCTGAGCATTTACCAAAAATTCCAGTGAACGATAAATTTAAGCCACGTGTTGGTGATGTTGTTTTAGCGATTGGTAACCCACTTAACTTAGGTCAAACCATTACCCAAGGTATTATCAGTGCGACGGGTAAACAAAACTTAATCGATAGCCCATACAGCAGCCTGTTACAGATGGATGCAGCGATTAACGTGGGTAACTCAGGTGGCGCGTTAGTCAATTCACGAGGTGACTTAGTCGGTATTACCTCGGCGCAATTTAAAACTCATGAAAATCTCGATATTCAAGGTATCTTCTTTGCGGTACCTTACTCGATTGCCAAAGATGTGATGGATAAGCTAATCAAACATGGCCGTGTCGTACGTGGCTATTTAGGCTTTAGTGGCACAGGCATTGATAGCACAGGCAAAGATGTAAGCGATAGCTTTACACCTGTTGCAGGCATGCGTATTTCTCAACTTGATCCATTTGGCCCAGCTTGGAAAGCAGGCATCAGAGAAACTGACATTGTAATCAAGATTGGCGGTATTCCTGTAGCTAACCCACAACAAGTGCTTGAGAAGCTTGCGAATACAGAGCCAGGCAAAGAACTTGAATTTGAGATTTACCGCGATGGTAAGGTCTTAAAAGTGATGGTAACTGTTGCAGAACTTGAAGACGATCAGTAATTACTGAAACAACACAGATATAAAAAAGGCCTAACTGATGTTAGGCCTTTTTTGTAAGTCTTAGCGATTAGCTTGAACGGCGCTTGATATTGGCACCCAGCGCACTCAACTTATCTTCAATGCGTTGATAACCACGATCTACGTGATAGATGCGGTCAACAATAGTCTCACCTTGAGCAACGATGCCAGTAAGAATTAGACTTGCAGAGGCACGTAAATCAGTTGCCATTACCTGTGCGCCCGATAAGCTTTCGGTATCGCCACAAATTGCCGTATTACCTTCTAAGCGAATGTTTGCACCCATACGCTGTAACTCTGGCACGTGCATAAAACGGTTTTCGAAAATCGTTTCTGTGATGGTTGCACTGCCCTTCGCGACCACATTTAAAGCTGTAAATTGCGCTTGCATATCGGTAGGGAAACCCGGGTGTGGCATAGTCTTAATGTTAACCGCTTTTAGTTCGCGGCCACGCATATCAAGGTAAATGCTGTTATCAGTGACTTCAACCAAGGCATTGGTAGCACGCAACTTCTCAATTACAGGATCAAGACTATGGTGGTCTGTATTTTTACAAAGTACTTCACCGCCAGCCATTGCCGCCGCAACCAAGAAGGTACCAGTCTCAATGCGATCAGGAAGAATGCTGTATTCACAACCCGATAATGACTCAACCCCTTCAATTTCGATACGGCTAGTACCTGCACCGCTGATCTTCGCCCCCATCGCAATTAAACAATTAGCAAGATCGGTAATTTCAGGTTCACGAGCTGCATTTTCAAGTACTGTTTTACCATCAGCCAGCGTTGCTGCCATTAGTAAGTTTTCTGTTGCGCCAACACTGACCATCTCCATAAAGATTTCAGCGCCTTTTAAGCGACCATCAACCTTGGCGTTGATGTAACCATTTTCAACCTTGATGATAGCGCCCATGCGCTCAAGGCCTTGAATATGGATATCAACTGGGCGGGCACCAATTGCACAACCACCTGGCAGTGATACTTGCGCTTCACCAAAGCGGGCAACTAAAGGGCCTAATGCAAGCACTGAGGCACGCATTTGCTTTACCAGCTCGTACGGTGCAAGCGTTTTATCAACCGTCGCACCATCAATGATTAGTTTGTCTTGCTGCCACTCGACATTTGCACCCAGTGTTTTTAACAAGGCTTCTGTTGTGCCGATATCGCGTAAACGAGGAACATTACTAAAGGTACTTTTGCCCTGCCCTAAAAGCGCAGCAAAAAGAATTGGAAGAGCGGCATTTTTAGCGCCAGAAATAGTGACTTCACCTGCCAGCGAGGTGCCACCTTGAATAACAAATTGATCCATAAGGAGGCCCTGCGACTATTGAGGTAAAATAAATTTTTGTTCGCGTTTCCATTCAGTCGGTGTGAACGCTTTGATAGATACAGCGTGGATTGTACCGTCTGAGATTGTTGACATTAACGGAGCATAAACCAACTGTTGCTTCTTCACGCGAGATAAACCATCAAAACACTCACCAACAGCAATCACTTCGTAGTGGCTACCATTTGCTTTAACAATCACTTCATCTAGTTTTAGTTCGTCGCGTAATAACGTTTCGACTTGGCTTGTTTCCATAAATCTCACTCAAATAGGTTTGTGACCTGACCCAACTGCATTAAATTTTGCAATTGTTCAGGGCTATTTTGCAGTTCAAGGTGAATGCCTTGCTGCTTTAATTCTGCGAAAGAGTGAATTAACCAAGCTAAGCCCGCCGTGTCAACCCTAGATAGCCCAGAAAGGTCAAAATACCATGTTTTATGGCTAGAATCTGGCTTGGCATTCAGAAGGCGTTCACGGCCAATTGAATTTCGAGTCAGTTCGCCACTGACTCGAAACTGGTTATCTTCAAGTTGAGTAATCTCGACTTTACTCATCACCACCATCACCTCTAAATTGCACTGGCAGTTGGCTCTTCTGCTCTAGTAAGTCACTTACATAATCTAGACCATGTTGGCGTAAAATACCTTGTAATTCACTTTGTTTAGCATCAAGCAAACTAATACCTTCTGCAATCATATCGTACGCGCCCCAGTTACCACTGCGGTCTTCACGTACTTTAAAGTCGATTCTGATATCAGGTTTACCGGCTTCAACAATCTTAGTTTTAACAACCACCACATCTTGGCCTTTGAAAGGCTGAGGCGGAGCAAACTCAACGCTTTGGTTAGTGTATTGAGTAAACACACCTGCGTAAGTTGCAATTAAATACTTTTGGAAAACGTCAATAAAGCGTTGTAACTCTTTAATCGCATTCGCTTTTTCCTCTTTATCTTCGATAGCACGCACCTTTGACACGTGATTACCTAGTACGCGCAGTGCAGCATACTTGTAGTCAATGTAAGGCATTAGCTCTTCTTCTACGATAACGCGAAGATGCTCTTTATCTTTCGCGATAAGAGGTTGGTCTTTGGTAATACGTGCAAAAGTATTATCTGACACTGTACGAACCATTTTGTACGGGTCTTTTAAATCAACCTTAGGTTCAGCGGCTTGTGCGTTTAGGCTAAACAGCACAGCAATACATAATAAAAACTTCTTAAACATAATTATTCACCACCCTGGTTGAATAAGAACTGACCGATTAACTCTTCTAAAACAAGCGCTGATTTTGTATCAGTAATGTAGTCACCATCTGCAAGCGCTTTGCTTTCAACACCAAATAGATCATCTAGATCTGTATCATGCTCACTTGCTGTTACATCTTCACCCATACAGCGTTGCTCAGCAGATTCAGGGGCAATAACAGGGTTAATGCCTAAGTACTGTTCACCTAAAATACCTGATGTCAAAATAGAGATTGATGTTGTGTCTGAAAACTTACATAAGTAATTTGCATCAATCGCCATATTTACCACAGGCACAAACTCTTTTGGGTGAATAAAGATTGATTCAACTCGGCCAACAACTACACCACCTACTTTAATCGGCGCACGTGCTTTTAAAGAACCAATGTTTTCAAACTTTGCGTTCAGTTGGTAAGTCTCACCACTACCACTAATGCCGGCATTCGCAACTTTAAATGCTAATAATGCAAATGCAGCGATACCAAGGGCTACAAAAAAGCCAACTAATATTTCTAATTTCCGTGAATTCATCTTTATACCCTAATTAGCTGGTAAACATTACCGCTGTTAAAATAAAGTCAAAACCTAATACTGCCAATGACGAGTGCACAACGGTTTCTGTTGTCGCTTTACTGATCCCCTCTGAAGTAGGAACACAGTCATAGCCTTTGTAAAGTGCAATCCAAGTCACAATCATGGCGAATACAAAACTCTTAATCATGCCGTTCACAATATCTTGTTGAAACGACACTTGCGCTTGCATGATTGACCAGAAGCTTCCTGAGTCAACACCAAGCCAATCAACACCCACTAAATGAGCGCCGATAATAGCAACCGCAGAAAAGATCAATGCAAGCAATGGCATACTGATAAAACCAGCCCAAAAACGCGGTGCAATAATGCGTTTAAGTGGATCAATCGCCATCATTTCTAAACTTGATAATTGCTCAGTTGCTTTCATTAAACCGATTTCAGCAGTAAGCGCACTACCCGCGCGTCCTGCAAACAGTAACGCTGTTACTACAGGACCTAACTCACGTAATAAGCTCAATGCTACTAAAGGCCCTAAGCTATCTTCAGCACCATAGCCTACTAATACGGTGTAACCCTGCAGGGCGAGCACCATACCGATGAATAAGCCTGACACCATAATGATTAAAAGAGATTGCGAGCCCACCATATATAATTGGCGAACAAGTAAAGGCGTGCCTTTTTTGAAGTTCGGCACATTAACGAGTGCACCAAACAACATCTGAGTAGAACGGCCAAGCGCTGCAAAGCGCCCTAATGTTTTGTGACCTAACTTCTGGAATAGATCAAGCATTATGCACTCCTAGTAATTCATCATCATACGCAGGAGCTGGGAAATGGAATGGTACAGGGCCATCCGATAAACCATTTAAGAACTGTTGTACAAGTTCAGATTCATGGTTTTGCATTTGCTCTGGTGAACCTTCGCCTATCACCCCTTGATCAGCAATAATGATCACGTGATCAGCAATGCTCATAACCTCTGTTACATCATGGGTCACGATAAGTGATGATAAACCTAGCACCTCATTCAGTGACTTTATTAGCTTAACTAACACACCCATAGAGATAGGATCTTGGCCAGCAAATGGCTCATCGTACATGATAAGCTCTGGATCAAGAGCAATTGAACGCGCTAAAGCAGCACGGCGAGCCATACCACCAGAAAGCTCAGATGGCATTAAGTCTTGTGCACCACGTAAGCCGACTGCTTGTAATTTCATTAAAACGACAAGACGGATTAAATCTTCGCTGAGTTGAGTATGTTCACGCAAAGGAAAGGCGATATTGTCAAACACTGACATATCGGTAAATAAAGCGCCACTTTGAAACAGCATACTCATTTTGGTGCGGGCAGCGTAAAGTTCCTTGCGAGTCATGCCAGGAATGCTGTTGCCTTCAAATAAAATGTCACCAGAATCAGGTTTAAGCTGACCGCCAATTAAGCGCAACATGGTGGTTTTACCAATGCCGCTTGGTCCCATGATAGCGGTAATCTTGCCTTTCGGAATGTTAAAACTCATATTTTTATATATGATTCTATCGCCCCGTGAAAAGGTTACATCCTTGATTTCTACTATTGATTGCGACAAGTCGCTCTCCATAACGTTTTTCACTAGTTTTGCCATTTTAAGGGTTTTTTAGTCAAGATGGAAAAAACAAATCGTAAAATTTTGTAATATTTTCTATCAATAAATTCTAAAGCTAGCTGCAAAGAGCTTAACGACACCTGAAATTTAGTTTCCTTGCTAAGACGCTTTATGCTCGCCAGCCCATTCTTTTACTTATACTTTCAGGTTCGCTTTTGTTACTATTTGCAGTCATCTGTATAAGTAATGTTGGCGTATCACAATGGTGACTTCTTTTGTCATTTTAATTATTGGTTTTGCTGCACTCGTTTGGAGTGCCGATCGGTTTGTTTATGGGGCGGCTGCACTCGCGAAAAATATGGGGATCCCCACCCTAATCATTGGTTTAACCGTTGTTGCTATGGGCTCTTCAGCCCCTGAAATGATGGTATCAGCATCGGCAGCACTTGCTGATAAAACAGATACTGCGGTAGGTAATGCGGTCGGCTCTAACATTACTAATATCTTACTTGTACTTGGTGTCACAGCTTTACTACGCCCTCTTTCAGTATCTTCAATGACACTTAAACGCGAAATGCCGCTGGTATTGTTAATCTCAGTAGCCGCTTGGTATGTGTTCTCAGATAACTATTTTTCGTTCGCTGAAGGCATTGCCTTGATGATTGCTTTTGCTGTGTTTATTGGTGGTTTAGTTATTGTTTCTCTGCGCGCTAAAAACCAAGATGACCCATTCGTCAGCGAAGCATGTGAAGATGTTCCGAACGATGTCAGTACCAAATCAGCCGTGTTTTGGTTAATAATCGGCATGATTTTATTACCAGTCAGTTCACACTTTTTAGTTGAATCAGCCGTTGATATCGCAAAATATTTTGGTCTATCAGACCTTGTAATAGGCTTAACCATTATTGCTATTGGTACCAGCTTACCAGAGCTGGCGGCCTGTATTGCAGGGGTATTAAAGAACGAAGACGATTTAGCGCTTGGTAATATCGTTGGCTCAAACATTTTCAATTTACTCGCCGTATTACCACTTGCGGGCATTATCAACCCATCAATTATTGATCCTTCTGCGGCAAACCGCGATGCACTTATCATGATTGCAGCAACCGTTGTATTGATTGCCATGTCATTGAACTTTAAAGGTGCTCGTCGTATCAATAGAGTAGAAGGTGGCTTCTTGTTAGTCGCATTTATTGCATATCAGGGCTATATTTTCAGCCAAGTAGGATAATTAATGACACAACCTAGCTTTATCGCGCAGGGTAAGCGCGTACTCGAAATTGAAGCACAAGCTTTACAAGAAATTGAGCAATATATAAATCAAGATTTCGATAACGCTTGCCAATTAATGTTCCAATGTACAGGTCGTATTATTGTGATTGGTATGGGCAAGTCTGGCCACGTTGGTAATAAAATTGCGGCGACTCTTGCAAGTACTGGCACACCGGCATTTTTTGTTCATCCTGGCGAAGCAAGCCACGGTGATTTAGGCATGATCACCCGTGATGATGTGGTGATGTGTATTTCGAACTCAGGCGAAACCAGCGAAGTACTTAGCATTATCCCTGTTATCAAGCGCATTGGCGCAAAAATGATTTCACTAACAGGCAACCCAGACTCAACCATGGCCAAACTGTCTGATGTACATGTGTGCATTAAAGTAAGCCAAGAGGCATGTCCATTAGGCCTTGCGCCAACTGCAAGTACCACAGCGACCTTGGTTATGGGTGATGCAATGGCGGTTGCGTTACTTGAAACCCGTGGTTTCACAGCCGATGATTTTGCGCTTTCGCACCCGGGTGGCAGCTTAGGTAAACGTTTATTACTTACATTAGATGATGTGATGCACGCAGGCGACGCCACGCCAATCGTTAGCGAAACCCAAAGCATTAAAGACGCACTAATCGAAATGTCAGCCAAGGGCCTTGGTATGACCGCGGTGATTGGTGCAGATGAAAAGTTAGCCGGATTATTCACTGATGGTGACTTACGCCGTATTTTAGAACAGCGCATCGATATCCATAATACGGCAATTAGCCAAGTAATGACCCGTTCATGTACAACTGCTCGCCCTGATATGCTTGCAGCTGAAGCTTTAAATATTATGGAACGTAAACGTATCAATGGTTTAATTGTGGTAGATCAAAGTAATACGCCAATTGGTGCCCTTAATATGCAAGACCTATTAAAAGCAGGAGTTCTTTAAGCAATGACATTCGCCGAGCTATACCAGCCTCTTAGCCCTGATGTGAGTCAGCGCGCACAAAAAGTAAAATTGCTAATCTGTGATATAGATGGCGTTTTTTCTGATGGCCGAATTTATTTAGGTAATGATGGCGAAGAGCTTAAAGCATTTAATACTAAAGATGGCTTTGGTATTAAAGCGCTCATTAATAGTGGTTTTGAAGTGGCAGTGATTACTGGCCGCCATTCACAAATAGTTCAGCAGCGAATGACTAGCCTAACAGTTCAGCACATTTATCAGGGACAAGAAGATAAGCTGATTGCTTATCAAGAGTTAAAAGATAAACTGGGGCTGACTGATGAACAAATTGCCTATATTGGTGATGATGGTCCAGACTTACCAGTAATGGAAAAAGTAGGGTTTGCTGTTGCTGTAAACGACGCACACCCACTGATTAAAAAGCTGGCTCATTACACCACATTATTACCAGGTGGCTTTGGAGCTGTGCGTGAATTAACTGATTTACTGATGTTAGAAAACGGTAAGCCGTTAACTAGCGATGGAACCAGCGCATGAATATAGCCCGTATTTTACTGAGTATTGTTTTTGTTTGTTGCATGGTGTGGTTATGGTACCCGTACTTTAACCAATCAACAGACACAATAACTAGTGAAGACGAGATCATCGCAACACCTGATTACACTGCAGTGGCGTTAAAGCAAACAGCGTATGACGAGCAAGGCAAAATTAGTCATAAAGTGGCTGCTGCTAAAATGGAGTTGTATCAACAATTAGGGTTTACCTTTTTTGAGCAACCTATTTTTACTATTTATGGCGACCAGCAGGTTTGGCAAGTAAAAGCCAAAGAAGCCACATTGTACGAAAACGATCAGCTGATTTTTGAAGGGGATGTAGTTGCTAAAAACTTAACCCACAACGGCATGATTGAAGATATAAAAGCAGAAAACATTAATGTCGACATTGATAAAATGACCATGTTTTCTAAGCAACCTGTGACACTAACAGGACCGAATTTAAAGATTACCGGAAAAGGCTTAAAAGCCGATTTAAAAACCGAAATTGTTGAGTTAACTAACCATACACGAACCATATACTATGACCAATAAACTGAAGAAATTACTCCTGATCCCAAGCTTATTGATTGCCTTTTCGGGCGCAGCTGCCGAGCAAACTGGCGCTCAAATTAGCATTAGCTCAGATCGCCAAGTAGGTAAACTAAAAGATGGCGTTGGCATATTTGAAGGTAACGTAGAGATCGTGCATGGTAATCGTCGTATTACCGCAGAGCGCCTTGAAGCACACGGCGGTGATACCGAAGGTACAGTAGAGTTGATTATTGCCACAGGTAAGCCTGCTTACTTCGAAGAAAAGCAAGCTGATGGCACCGTGATGAGCGCCAGCGCCGAAGAAGTACGTTATGATGTTGCAAAACGCTTCTTAACCTTAAATGGTGAAGCTGAAGTTACTCAAGCAGGTCAAAAAGTAACAGCAAAAAGCATTACCTATGATATGGCACAGCAGCTGATCAGTGCTGAAAAAGACGAAAACTCAACAGATCGTGTACACACTATTTTAGTGCCTGTTGAAAATAAAAAAGATAATAAAGGCCAACCATGAGCACATTAAAAGCAGAGCTTTTAGCTAAAAGCTACAAAGGCCGCCAAGTGGTTAAAAATGTCGGTCTTGAAGTTGAAGCTGGCAGTATTGTTGGCTTGCTTGGCCCTAATGGCGCAGGTAAAACAACGACCTTCTATATGATTGTAGGCCTAGTACCTAGCGACAAAGGTAAAATCAGTATTGATGATAACGATATCACCCTTTTACCAATGCATAGCCGTGCGCGTTTGGGTATTGGCTATCTGCCACAAGAATCGTCAATTTTTCGAAAGTTGACGGTTTACCAAAACTTGATGGCCATTTTAGAAACTCGTAAAGATCTAAATAAAACCACCCGCGAAGAAACACTCAATAGCTTACTCGATGAGTTTAGTATTCAACATATTCGTGACAGCCAAGGTATGGCGCTGTCAGGTGGTGAGCGACGCCGTGTAGAAATTGCTCGCGCATTAGCCGCTAATCCTAAATTTATCCTTTTAGATGAGCCTTTTGCTGGTGTTGATCCAATTTCAGTGTTAGATATAAAGAAAATTATTGAGCACCTAAAAAATCGTGGTATCGGTGTACTAATTACTGACCATAATGTTCGAGAAACCCTTGATGTTTGTGAAAAAGCCTACATTGTTTCTCATGGGGAGCTAATTGCATCAGGCACACCTGAGCACGTATTAGCAGACCAAACTGTACGCGATGTATATCTAGGCGAGCAATTCAGGCTGTAACCATTACGCCAGCGACTAGAGCATCTGCTAGACTTATAACAATGACAATAAATCGATAACTGTGTTTATACAGTTATCGATAACTTAAAAAGGATTGTTAGGGATACATGAGGCAATCATTACAGCTGCGCATGGGCCAGCAACTTACAATGACTCCACAACTGCAACAAGCGATTCGTTTGTTGCAGCTCAGTACATTGGATCTCCAGCAAGAAATTCAAGAAGCGCTTGATAGTAATCCCCTGCTTGAAGTGGAAGAAGCGGATTACAATGAAGAAAGCACCGGCAAGAATGAGCAAAAAGCGGAGCCTGACGATGTGCAAGTCAGCGCGTCTGCCGAAGAAGCACCTAGCGAGTACGAGCAAGAAAGTAGTGATGCTCTCAATAAAGACACCGTAAGCGATGACTTAGCAATGGACGTCACGTGGGATGAGTACATGAGTGCCGCCCCTTCAACATCGTCAGGGCCAATGCCTGAAGATGAATCTATCTATCAGGGAGCATCAACCGAAACCCTTCATGAATACCTAATGTGGCAATTACAGCTCACGCCATTTAGCCCTACTGATGAAGCGATTGCTGTGGCAATTGTAGAAGCTATCGATGACTCAGGTATTTTAACGGTAAGCTGTGAAGATATAGTCGAAAGCTTTAATCAAAATAACGATGAAGAAGAAATCGAACTTGATGAAGTCGAAGCGGTCTTAAAAAGAATTCAGTTATTTGATCCTGTGGGTATTGGCGCACGCAGTTTACAAGAATGTCTGTGCATTCAGTTACGCCAATTCGATGCTAATACGCCATATTTAGCTGAAACTAAAATGGTTTTATCTGAGCATATCGAATTATTAGCGAGTCGCGACTATCGAACTTTGATGAAAAAGACTAAGCTTAAAGAAAACGAGCTTAAAGAAGTGATGACGCTCATCCACAGCTTAAATCCTAAGCCTGCGGATAGCATAGTGCGCGAAGAGTCTGAGTACGTCATACCTGATGTATCAGTAAAAAAAGTAAAAGGTCGCTGGGTAGTCGAGTTAAACCCAGACTGTATGCCAAAGATTAGAGTGAATAGCCAATATGCGGCGATGTCTCGCTCTGTTAAATCAAGTAGCGACAGCCAATTTATTCGCTCTCACTTACAAGAAGCTAAGTGGTTTATTAAAAGCTTAGAAAGCCGTAACGATACGCTATTAAAAGTGACCAACTGTATCGTTCAACAACAACAAGCTTTCTTTGAGCATGGCCCTGAAGCAATGAAGCCGATGGTGCTAAATGATGTTGCTGAAATGGTCGAAATGCATGAATCGACGATTTCACGGGTAACAACGCAAAAATATATGCATACCCCACGGGGTATTTTTGAGTTGAAATATTTCTTCTCAAGCCATGTCAGCACCGAAAATGGTGGTGAGTGTTCTTCTACAGCAATACGCGCTTTAATCAAGAAGTTAGTCGCTGCAGAAAACTCAGCTAAACCATTGAGTGATAGCAAAATTGCAGATATATTGGCCGAGCAAGGAATTAAAGTAGCTAGACGTACAATTGCAAAATATCGTGAGTCTCTAGCAATACCTCCGTCTAATCAGCGTAAGAGTCTGATTTAGACGTTTTACATAGAAGGAAAAATGCTTATGCAACTAAATTTAACTGGTCGTCATGTAGAAATCACAGATTCATTAAGAGACTATGTAAACACCAAGTTTGCGAAACTAGAAAGGCATTTTGACCATATTAATAATGTTCATGTCATTCTAGATGTAGAAAAATTAAGCCAAAAAGCAGAAGCAACTTTACATGTAAACGGAGGCGAATTGTTCGCTTCTACAGAACATCAAGATATGTACGCAGCCATTGACTCACTGATCGATAAACTTGATCGCCAAGTCATTAAACACAAAGAGAAATTAGCTCGACATTAAATTATGAAACTAAGTTCACTTACTAACCAGGACTGCAGCAAAGCTGCGGTCCTTTTTAATAGCAAAAAAAGAATTCTTGAATATATCAGCGAACTGGCCCACCAGCAGCTTCCTCATTTATCGCAACAAGATATCCTAGATGCTTTACTCAACCGAGAAAAACTAGGTAGCACCGGCATTGGCCGAGGTATTGCTATTCCACATGGCCGAATGAGCGGCGCAGATGAGCCTCATGCATTTGTGATAGTGAGTGAATCCCCTATTAATTTTGATGCAATTGATAATCGTCCAGTTGATATTTTTGTGGCACTCATCGTACCAGATGGTGACTGTCAGCTTCACCTAAAGACCTTATCAACAATTGCTGATAGACTTAAAGATAAAGAGTTTTGTAAACAGCTGCGTAGTGCTACTACCGATCAGCAACTGTTTCAGGTCATATCAGCAGAGGCATAAATGGAATTAATAATTATCAGCGGTCGCTCAGGCTCAGGTAAATCGGTCGCTTTACGAGTACTTGAAGACTTAGGCTATTATTGCGTTGATAATATTCCGGTTAATTTACTGCCTTCGCTCGTACGCAGTGTGTCTGATAACTACGATAAAATAGCGGTCAGCATCGACGTGCGTAACTTACCGAAAGAGCAGCAAGAATTTAATGATATTCTTGAGTACCTGCCAGGTTTCGCAAACCCAACACTGTTCTATTTAGACAGTGATGACCAAACTCTGATCAAGCGCTTTTCAGAAACACGCCGCTTGCATCCACTATCTATTGATTCTTTGCCGCTTGATCTGGCCATTAAACAAGAAAAAATCCTGCTTGATGTGTTGATCACTCGCGCTGACTTTATGATTGATACCACGGATCTAAGTGTTCATCAGTTAGCAGAATCAATTCGCGAAAAGATTTTAGGTAAAAAAGATAAAAAGCTAATTATTACCTTTATGTCGTTTGGCTTTAAGCATGGTATTCCAAAAGAAGCGGACTACGTTTTTGACGCACGCTTTTTACCTAACCCACACTGGGAACCTGATTTAAAGCCACTAACAGGCCTTGACCAACCAGTCAAAGATTACCTAGCTAGTCACAACATAGTGCAAAAATTTACGTGGCAAATACAAACCTTTGTGCAAACTTGGTTACCGCACTTAGAGCGCAATAACCGCAGTTATCTGACTATTGCTATTGGCTGTACCGGTGGCCAACATCGCTCTGTTTACTTAGCGCAAACAATTGGTGAGAGCTTTTCTAAAACTCATGCTAATGTAAAAATTCGCCACCGCGAACAAGACATTTAATTAGGCACCAACAATGCACGCTGAAGATACCTTTTTAATTCAAAACAAACTTGGCTTACATGCTCGTGCTGCTACTGTTTTAGCGCAATTAGCACTGCAATTTGATGCCAAAATTACGCTTTATCAAGATGATAAAGAAGCTGAAGGCGACAGCGTGTTAGCATTAATGCTACTTGAAAGTAGTCAGGGTAAAGAAGTTCGCGTTGTGTGCGAAGGCCCTGACGCCGATGCAGCATTAACGGCAATCGGCGAATTAATTGCACAACGCTTCCACGAGCAAGAATAGCATTTGCTAAGACTTCAGGGTTTACGGTAAACTTAATTCGGATATTTAAAATTCCCTTTAAATATCCTACTTTTATATCGCTCGCTTTTCTAAATTACAAAACTCTTAATAAATTTATCGCAGTGCGACGATATCTCTGCAAATACACTACAAAGCAACTATGCTGTATTTGCTTAGCCTATTTAAACTTTTTTCAGTTGTAAGGACGCCAATGCCAGAAGCCTTTGAACAAGATTACCCACTACAACAACTCAAACAAGTGACCAAGTCACTCAATAGTGGTCAATTTGTTCAAGTGCGCGGTATGTTAGCCAAAACGGCACCTTGTGATACAGCCCTTTTACTTGAATCTTCTCCCCATAAAATTCGTCGTATGCTTTGGCAGCTGGTTGATCCAGATGTCCGTGGTGATGTTCTAGAAGAACTCTCTGAAGATGTACGTCTTGGCATTATTGCCCAGATGGAGCCTGAGCACATTGCTGCTGCCACTGAAGATATGGACGACGATGACTTAGGTGAGGTTTTACGTAGTCTTCCTGATACCGTATATCAAGACGTAGTCAGTGCCATGGACTCACAAGATAGAGAAAGAGCAACTCAAGCACTTTCTTATCAAGAGCGTTCAGCCGGTGCCTTGATGAACAGCGATACGGTCACCATTCGTCCTGACGTTACCCTCGATGTTGTACTGCGCTATTTACGCTTACGAGGTGAGCTACCAGAGGGTACCGATGACTTATATGTAGTTGATAAGCATAACTGCTTTTTAGGCGCGCTTTCATTAACTACATTGCTGACCAGTCCTTCAGATAAAATTGTTCGTGATTTAATGGATGAAGACTGTGAGTCAATCCTAATCTCTATGGATGAAAGTGATGTAGCGCAACTGTTCGAGCGTCACAACTGGATTTCAGCCCCTGTTGTGGATGATAACGCTCACTTGCTTGGTCGTATTACCATCGATGATATCGTTGACGTAATCCGTGAAGATGCAGAGCACAGCATGCTAAGCCTCGCGGGTCTTGACGACGAAGAAGATACCTTTGCGCCAGTGCTAAAAAGTTCGCAGCGTCGCTCTATTTGGCTTGGGGTTAACTTATTAACCGCATTGTTAGCAGCAATTGTGGCAAGCTTTTTCGAAAACACCTTAGCAATCTTGCCTATTTTAGCGGTACTCAATGGTATCGTCCCTTCAATGGGGGGTGTTGCGGGTAGCCAAACCCTAACTCTGGTTATTCGTGGTATAGCGGTTGGTCATATCAACCAAACCAACCAACGCTTCTTATTACTTAAGGAGTTAGCGATTGGCGCACTGAATGGCATTATTTGGTCGATATTAATTGCTGGTGTGGTTGCCCTATGGCAGTGGGACTTTAAGCTCGGCGCAGTGCTGGCCTTTGCAATGTTTATGAATCTTGTTGCCGCTGGTATTGCGGGCGCGAGCATTCCATTAATTCTTAAGAAAATGAAAATTGACCCAGCCCTTGCAGGGAGCGTAGTGCTGACAACCGTCACTGATATTGTTGGTATCTTTGCCTTTTTAGGCACCGCGACTTGGTTATTGATCTAATATAAAACGGCCCTTTAAGGGCCGTATTTATATCTTTTACTTTGCGCGCTGCTTATTTTTACCTACTCGAGGTTTGGTATTGGCCTTTTTAAACTGGCTAAAACCGGTGTGACGAGTCAGTGCCGCACGGCCTTTACCGCCTTTTCCTCTAGCAGCTTTCTCGTTACGACCTTCTTCAGGTACCAAACAGTTCGGTCCTTTACCGATTAGATTCGCTTTGCCCATTTTTCTTAGAGCTTCACGAATCATCGGCCAACCAGCGGGATCGTGGTAACGTAAAATCGCTTTGTGTAAGCGACGCTGGCGTGCGCCTTTTGGAACAGGCACTTGCTCAGTATTGTTCTTAATATTGCGCAGCGAGTTCATCTCTGTGTGATAAATCGTGGTTGCATTGGCCATCGGCGATGGATAAAAGTTTTGCACTTGATCAAGCTTAAAGTCATGAGACTTTAACCACAACGCCATGTTCACCATGTCTTCGTCTTTCGTTCCTGGGTGAGCAGAAATAAAATACGGGATCAAATACTGCTTTTTACCCGCTTCTTTTGAGTATTTATCAAATAACTCTTTAAACTTATCGTAAGCACCCATGCCCGGCTTCATCATCTTAGACAATGGACCATCTTCAGTATGCTCAGGGGCAATTTTTAAGTACCCGCCTACGTGATGGGTAACTAACTCTTTTACGTAGCGCGGATCTTCAACGGCTAAGTCATAACGTACGCCAGACGCAATTAAGATTTTCTTGACACCTTTTATATCACGGGCTTTTTTATAAAGCTCAATGGTTGGGGTGTGATCCGTGTCCATATGCTTACAGATATCAGGATAAACACATGATAAACGACGACACGTGCTCTCTGCCTTTTTGCTCTTACAGCGTAACTTATACATATTCGCTGTCGGTCCGCCTAAGTCAGAGATAACACCTGTAAATCCCGGCACCTTGTCACGAATTTGCTCAATTTCATCAATAATTGATTGCTCAGAACGGCTTTGAATAATGCGTCCTTCGTGTTCTGTAATCGAACAGAAAGAACAACCACCAAAGCAACCACGCATGATGTTCACCGAGGTTTTAATCATTTCATAGGCTGGGATTTTTTCATCGCCGTAGCTTGGGTGTGGAATACGCTGATAAGGCAAACCAAATACGCCATCCATTTCTTCAGTTTCAAGTGGGAATGCTGGCGGGTTAACCCAAATAGAACGATCGCCATGGCGTTGAAATAACGCACGGGCGCAACCTGGGTTTGTTTCTTGGTGCAAAATACGCGAGGCATGGGCATAAAGCGGTTTATTTACACTTACTTGCTCATACGCTGGCAGCTTAACGTAGGTCTTTTCCCAAGGCTTAGGGCGAGCAGGCTGAATAGTGATTGGCTTAGCCGCCTCGGCACTTAAATCAATACCTGCTTTTTTAAATTCAGATTTACTACAACCCACATCATCTGCGCCATACGGGTTTGGAATTGGATCAATCTTACCTATTTTATCTATTGCAGTTGAGTCACTACCACGCCAACCCAGTAATGGTTCTTTACGAATAACCGCAGTACCACGAATATCTTGAATTGTCTCAACCGACTCACCTGCGGCAATACGGTGGGCAACTTCAACAAGTGGGCGCTCAGCATTACCGTAAATTAGAATGTCAGCTTTGGCATCAAACAATACGCTACGGCGTACTTTTTCTTGCCAATAATCATAATGAGCAATACGGCGTAAACTCGCCTCAATACCACCAATGATCAGCGGCACATCTTTATAAGCTTCGCGACAGCGTTGGCTGTAAACAACTACCGCACGGTCAGGACGTTTACCGCCTATGTTACCCGGCGTATAAGCATCATCATGACGCATACGCTTTTCAGCAGTATAACGGTTGATCATCGAGTCCATATTACCCGCTGTAACACCAAAGAATAAATTAGGCTTACCTAACGCCATAAAGGCATCTTTTGAGTTCCAATCAGGCTGTGCAATTATACCCACACGAAAACCCTGTGACTCAAGCATACGCCCTATCACAGCCATACCGAAACTTGGGTGATCTACATACGCATCACCACTGACAATGATCACGTCACAGCTATCCCAGCCTAACGCGTCCATTTCTGCACGAGTGGTTGGTAAAAATGGCGCCGTGCCATAGCATTCAGCCCAATACTTAGGGTAAGAAAACAGGCCTCGCTCGGCTTTTAATGCGCTCATAAAGTGTACTCTGCTAACAAAAGGGGCGAATTATACCTCAGTCTTATAGATTATTATAGAAAACAAAACGCCCTTCACATGGGAGGGCGCTGTTTAATTAATATGCTTTTGTTGAAACTTTCTATTGTTTAGCTTGCAGGTAGGTAATTAACTCTTTTTCTGGCATAGGCTTAGCATACATGAAGCCTTGCACTTCATCACAGCCAAGCTGGGCTAAATAATCTGCTTGCGCTTGTGTCTCGACCCCTTCTGCTATGGTTTTTAAGCCTAACCTTGCACCAAGAGAAATAATTAACGCAGCAATCGCCTGACAATCTTGACCTGGTAAGTCTTTAATAAAATCGCGATCAATTTTGAGTCTGTCTAGTGGCAGTTTTTGCAAGTAACTTAACGATGAGAACCCTGTACCAAAGTCGTCAATCGCAATCTCGATACCAAACTCTTTAAGTTCTTTTAGTGTGGTGATCACATTAGCTAGCTCATCCATAACCACGCTTTCGGTCACTTCGAGTTCAATAAACTGCGGTTTTACATCGTATTTAATAAGCGTGTCTTTTACTTGTTGAGCATAGCCTTTAACTTTAAACTGCGGCACTGAAACATTCACAGCAATGCTAATTGCAAAGCCCATTGCTTCGAGGCGCTTTTGCTGCATACATGCTTGCTCTAGCACCCACTGCCCTATATCGACAATTAAACCGGCATCTTCAGCCATTGGAACGAAAATCGCTGGCGAAATATACTGACCATTACCTGACGGCCAACGCAGTAGCGCTTCACAGCCAATGATTTCAAGGGTGTTTAAATCAAGTTGTGGCTGAAACCAAACCTCTAATTTACGCTGCTCAAAATCTTGACGAAGTTGTCTGATGATCCCTAAACGCCAAGCCATTTTCTCTTCCATGTCTGGGGTATACGTCACCACCATTTCAGAAGATTGTTTTTTAGCCTGATTAAGCGCAATGTAGCCCAGCTTTAAGGTCTCGATCCCTGCTTGCAGGAAGTCACCTTGATAACAAAGGCCAATATTAAAGTTGATTGGTAAAATGTGTTCACCTGCATTAAACGGCAAACTTAAATGCTCGCGTAGTAGCTCAACATCACATTCACCAACGGGTAACAGTAAGCCAAACACATCTGCACCAATACGCGAGAGCAGCTTTGCATTTGGGTATTCTTGATGTAGCCTATCAACAATGGCATTTAGTAATAAGTTACCAATCTCTTGGCCTAAGCCATTGTTAATATCAGAGAATTGCGCAACATCAATTAATAAAAAGACATAGTCACTTTTACCCGGCTGGTAGTAACGCTCCACTTTATTCATGAAATCGTTACGATTCGATAAGCCAGTTAAAACATCTTTATAAGCTGCATCACGTAAACGGTTGAACAACCTAACATTATCAAGACCAACACTGACATTGGTTAAAAATATCTCTGCAAATTGTAGTTGCGAAGGACTTGGTGTGTGCTCGGTTTCTAAGTAAATAGCTGCTTGGCGGTTTTTGCTTTTTAATAAGTACGTACTATCTACATCGGTGTGCTGATGCTCACCTTCGGCTAGGCAGTTGTTAACTTGCATGATAATACGGCCATCATCAAGCTGCTCAATACCCTGGCCAATAAACTCATTATATTCAGCACAACCACCTAAAACATAAACCTGATTGTCATCTTCAATAGAACCACACAGTAAACCTTGCGGTTCGCAATCTAAAATAATTGAGAGCTGCTTAATCACTGCCATTGAAAAGGCTTTGATATCAGTAAAACCAAGAATAGCCTTAGATGCATACAAAATATTATTTAACGCGCGGCTTTGAAATTCGAGCTGACATACTTGCTCATAAGAGCGAATAGCAGTAACCAGGGCGGTGATAAGTTTACTACGTGTAAGTTCTGTTTTTGTTTTGTAGTCGTTGATATCGTATTCGCGGATCACTTTTTCTTCAGGTGCATAGCCTGGTTGTCCGGTACGTAAAATAATGCGCACATTGTGATTATTGAGGCACTCTCTAACCTGCTTTACAACTTGCAAGCCAGCATCATCTGACTCCATAACCACATCAAGGAGTATTACCGAAATCGAATGGTCATTTTTAAGTAATTCGAGCGCTTCTGCACCTGAGTAGGCATGGTGGAATCGCAGCCCTTTATCCCAAAACTCGACGCCTGAAAGAGCAAGCTTAGTAACTGAATGTATTTCTGGATCATCATCGACAATTAATACGTCCCAAAAATCAGAGACAGTTTCATCCACTAACTGTTCGTCATCTTGGTCACTAAACAAAAAGTCGTTACTCTCTGATGCCATTAATAATTCCTTAAAGTGATCCCCGTAATACTGTAACTATGGTGCCACTCCATTTTACAGCGATGCTCAAAATTCTATCACTTATTTAACTATGATACATTAGTGATAGCTTATATAGTATCAAACAGATTATAGTCTATGTTACGTATAATGTTATGAAAGTTATAAAACAATTGCCTGAGGTGAGATTATTAAAATACTCATTTTTACCCTAAAAGCGATTTTTATCAGCATTCTGATCTCACTTGTGATTGGGCTCATGCTTTCACCGCAATATACTGTTCACAAATCAATTAAAGTGAATGCGAGCAGTGCTGAAGTTGCGAGCCTTGTTGGTGACTTTAATCAATGGCCTAAATGGCAACCATGGCAGGCTGTCGACCCGAGTATTGAATTTACCATTGCAGAGCCTAGCCAAGGTGTAGGTGCACATCAATTTTGGCAAAGTCGCTTTGGCGAAGGTGAAATGACCATCACCCACCTCGACAACAGCCAGCTTTCATTTAATATCTTATTTAATAAAGAACACATTGCCCAAGGCACAATCCGCTATTTACCTGAGGGTGATAACGTTAACATTGAGTGTTCATTAAAAGGTGAGGTCAACACCCCTATTATTGGTGGCTACCTTGCTTTACTAAGCCAGTATATTCTCAATAACACAGTAAAACTGGCGCTCAATAACATCAAAACTCATGCGCAGTTAGCAACAACAGGCAAGGACAGTGTGACCGATGACAGTGAAAGCAGCTCAGGCGAGAGTTAATCTTGCTAATATCATAGAAAACCAGCTTGGCTACCCTATTCATAAGGCATCATCGGCTAGGATCAACCATGCTGGTGATGACAGCTACTCAGCACAAGGTCAACAGCAGTTAGCTTATCAAATTAAAGCGCAAGCAAGCCTTTTAGAGCGCGCCCAAACTCGCCAAGAAATTCAATTCATTAAGCGCCAAGAAAATATCGAAACCATTATGGCGATGGCTATGGCGTTTTGCC
Source organism: Pseudoalteromonas sp. BZA4 (assembly GCF_040104395.1). Lineage (NCBI taxonomy): Bacteria > Pseudomonadati > Pseudomonadota > Gammaproteobacteria > Alteromonadales > Pseudoalteromonadaceae > Pseudoalteromonas > Pseudoalteromonas sp. BZA4. The sequence continues at coordinate 49,941 of NZ_JBECOT010000015.1, read as the reverse complement.
CCGATGTCACGGGCCAACAACAACCCGATTTTGATTGGATAGAGCGCTTTATTAGTTTATGTGAAGACACAGCTAATTCTTCAATGCAAAAGCTATGGGCAAAAATACTCGCAGGTGAGACCGTGTCACCGGGCACCTTTTCGATTAAAAGCTTACAAACACTTAAACACATGACACAGCGCGAAGCAGATGCCCTTCAGCGCTGTACATCACTGTGTGGCTTCAATGAAAAAGATAACAGCCACTTAATTTTACTTGGCTTTTACAAGAAGCCTTCGCTGTTTGATTTACTTAGAAAAGGTAACAAGGTGTCATTTAATTTAGGGAAAACCCCTGTTAGCTTTCCTGACATTCTTACCCTGATGGATATTAACTTGCTGTATCGAAAAGAAATCGAATCAGCTGTTTTAAAAGCTGGCCAAGAACTGGTGCTGAGCTTTATGAATCAACGCTTGGTTTTAAAAGCAAAAAGTAATGACTTAGTACTCAGTTATTATAAATTTACACAAACGGGCGACGAGTTAAGAAAGCTAATCGCATCGCCAATAAATAAGGCTTATAAGCAGATACTTTCAACATCATTAGAAGATGAATTTGAAGTTAACTGGCAAGCTTTAAAATAAAGCTGCCAGCTAAATATAAACCGAAAAACTCGATTAGAAGTGGATTTGAATACCCGCAAATGGGCCTGATGCATCTAAATCTGTGTAGATATCATCAATATCATCAAGCTCTAAAGTCATTGAGCGGTAACCCGCTTTAATGTCCATATCAATTGCTAAGTTATCAAGTAAAGCGTATGCAACACCCGCTTGATAGTCTTGAATTTTGCTATCGTCAATAGCCAGTAAGCTACCTTCAAAGAATACGCTTAAACCTGTTAACGGCAAGCCAACTTCAGCACGGCCATACACTAAAGGTACGAAACCAGAAAAATCAACGCGCTCAGTTGTACTTGGACCACCTTCTTGCGAAGTACCCGTTACCATAATTTCACCGTCAAATTGTTTAGCGTTTACACCTAAATCAATTGAAACCAAATCATTATCAAAGATTTCGTAATATAGGATGTAGTCAACATGTGATAAATCACTCACTGTGCCTACTTGTGTGCCTACAACGTAATCAGAACCACCGAAACTAAATGTTTCATCGAGTGTAGTATCACCATTTAACTCAAGTTCAGTGTATTTTAGTTTAAGGTTTGGTACCAACGGCACTGGGTGCTCAAGTGCTGCGTAGTAGCTCGTAAACGTTTCATCATCAAATTTAAAGCTTTGTAGATTTCCGTCTTGAGCAAAACTACCGCTGTTATCTGATTGCCAGCCATCAACACCTAGGTATAAACCTAATAATGTATCAGCTTGCGCTGTTGGAGCTAAACAGGCCATTGAAAGGGCAGCTGCTAAACAGTACTTTTTCATCATTTTATCCTTGCGCTAAAAGTTCGCTAAGTTCAATTAGAGCCGCATTGGCTCGAGAAATATAATTCGCCATGACCAGTGAGTGGTTAGCAACAAAACCAAAACCACTGCCATTTAAGATCATTGGGCTCCACACAGTTTCTTGCGTGGCCTCTAATTCACGAATAATTTGTTGCAGACTAACACGAGCATTTTTCTTTTCTAAGACATCAGCAAAATCATATTCAACCGCTTGTAAAAAGTGCAGTAATGCCCACGTTGCACCACGCGATTCATAAAATACATCATCAATTTGCCACCAAGATGTTTTTACTTGGCTTTGCAAAGGGGTGTATGTTGCTTGATGAGCCGCAGTATCGCCAGCTAAATCAGTATTCAAACGATCTTGACCAACACTTGCACTTAAACGCTGGCTTAAACTACCTAAACGCTTTTCAGCTTCTTTTAACCAGCCACGTAAGTTATCGGCACGGGCATAAAACTGGCTATCTCGATCGTTCTTATCCGCAATTTGGGTACGGTATACAATGAGTAAATCGATACCCTTTTGATATTCAGTTTCAGCGCTTGGCCACGCCCATGCTACCGAGCTAATATTAAATTGCGGCTGTGCTTTTTTAAGTGCTTCGTGCTCAGTTGATTGAGACTGTGAACGACTGAAGTCTTTACGCATCGACAACACCAAATCTCGGGTCATCTCAAGCGCGCCATATTCCCACGCTGGCATGTTATCCATCATCACACTCGGTGGCATCATATCGTTAGATAAGTAGCCGCCAGGCTTATTTAATAATGTACTTGCCACATTGATCAACGTAGTCGTTGTTGTGTAGCCGGTGACAAACTTTTCACCGCGCATTTGCGCTTCCTGTTTTGCCTTGCTAACAACATCCATACGAGCCGGTTCACTACTCCAGTAAACAGCAATCGCGTAAAAAATAATTAGTATAATAAGTAATGCACTGGCTATTTTTCCTTTATGCTCAGACATAATACCTCCTAGTGATGTGAGTGCTCTTTACTTTTTTTTGATGCCTGCTCAGACATTTCTTGTAAAGACACAACCTTGGCTTGAGTAAAAACTCGATTGCCATCATTAAAATATAGCGTGAGTTTTCGTTCTTGCCCTGCTTTTAGTTGATCTTCAGGTTCAAACACCATTAAGTGATAACCACCCGGTTTAAACTCAACACTGCTGTGACCATCAATCTTTAATGATAAAACCTGTTCCATTTTCATCATGCCATCAACATGAGTATGCTGATGAATTTCAACACGTCCTAAACCATCAAGCTCAGCTTTAGTTAATACCGTTGCATGCTCACTTGGGTTAGTAATAGTTAAATAAGCCACGCTGGCTTTACTGGCTGGTAAAAATTCACGTACCTGCGCATTGCTTACGGTTACTTCGGCAACATCGCTATGATCATGGCCACTATGGGCAGATAAAAAAGTACTAAAAAATAAACTTGCGGTAAGAAAAGAGAGTGCGGGCCACAGTTTCATTATGTTTTAATCCTTGTTAAGACATTAACTTACCCGCTAAATTTAGCATATTTTATGTATTAAGGCAGTTTATTAGTACCTTAAGCTGGCGATTTTTTGTTATCGGCAATCAACCAGCATAATGCCGCGATGAGTAAAAGTGGCCATGCAATCATGACTGAGCCAAATAAAAACGCAAGCACAACACCAATCAAAGCAACAACACCTGCGCCAAGTAGGCCAATAGTAAATAACGCCACACCTGCAACGACGGCAATGACTGCCACTATTGCACCGATGACCTCAAGCCCAGCCCAACTCATATCAGCAATTGATAAAGGTAATTGCCATGAGTCAAACGATACAAATGAAACCGCATCAGTGCATAGTAATAACATTGCCAAAATGATGATAGCTAACGTTTTCATGTCCTACTCCTAGTAACCTTTCACGGGTAAAGTGCAATGAGCCACTAAATAACCCACGCCTATTAACAGCGGCATTTGAATAAGTAATATGATCATGACCAAACGTGTTGACCATACAGGAAAGCCCAAGCGCGCAGCGAGTCCGCTACACACACCCGAGATCTTTTTATTACTCAGATCACGGTACCAACGTGTCGATGTGTGATAAGTATTCATTATTAACCTCCTAAGCCGACTGCTTCATCGTTGCTTTCAAGTCAGCAAGCTCTTTATCGATTGCTTCATCTTTCTCAAGGGCAGCGAATTGTGCTGCTGTTGAATTTGCAGCATCACTTTGTGTCAGCTCATACGCTTCAACTTGCGACTCAATGTTTTCAACGCGCTGCTCTAAGTAGTCAAAACGCGCTAATGCATCTTCAACTTTACTGCTATGCAGCTGCTCTTTTACTTTTAAGCGTGCTGTAACAACGCGTTCTTTTTGCATGTAAGTCAGCTGTTTGGCTTTTGCATCTGCAAGCTTGTTTTGTAAACGCTGACAATCTTCTGTCAATTTAGCGAGTGACTCTGCCACTTTATCCATTTCAGCTTGTTGCGCTTCGATTTCTGTCGTTAAACGCTGCTTTTCAACTAATGCTGCTTTGGCAAGATCATCACGATCTTTACTCAACGCTTTTTCTGCTTTCGCTTGCCAATCAGCTACTTTTGCTTGTTTCGCTGCAATTTCACGCTTCATTTGCTTTTCTTGCGTTAAGAATGTCGCAGCAGTTGCACGGCATTCAGTCAGTGCATCCTGCATTTCTTGCACGAGTAGATTAAGTAACTTTTCAGGATCTTCAGCTTTGTCTAATGCTGCAGAAAGGTTTGCCTGAATAATGTCATTTACGCGATTTAATACACCCATGTGACTCTCCTGTTGATTATTGGGTTAATACAGCTAGGAGATTCCAATTCTTGTGCCAACTAACGAATAAATTAAATTTGTTATTTAGATACAATAAGTTGAGTCAATTAAATTTAGATTTAGGCTGACTAGTGACTGAATAAAAAATAACTAATTTGACTAAAAAATTAACTTTTTCACTAAATTTTAGGATCAAAAAAAGCCACAAAATGTGGCTTTTTAATAGGGTAAATGATTAGGCTTCTGGGACAAAACTTAAGGCTTTATCCATAACAGATAAATCGGCCGCTTTACCATGGCCTTTTTCTGAAAGGTGGCGTCTAAAACCACGCGCACCAGGTTGGCCTTGAAAAATTCCCAACATATGGCGAGCTATATGCCAAAAGTTAGCGCCTTTACTCATTTCGTCTTCAATATAGTCGTACATCGAGCGTACAACCTGATGACGACTTAGCGTAAAGGCTTCATCACCATAAATGTTTTCGTCAACCTCAGACAAAATAAACGGATTACTATACGCCTCACGACCAATCATAATGCCATCAACATACTCAAGGTGAGCTACGCTATCAGCAATTGTTTTCACGCCACCATTTAAGCTTAAGTGAAGTTGCGGATAATCTTTTTTCAACTGGTAAACCCGCGGGTAATCAAGAGGTGGGATCTCACGATTCTCTTTTGGGCTTAAGCCATTTAACCACGCTTTACGCGCATGAATAATAAAGTCATCACAGCCAACATCATGACTCGCTTCGATTAAAGCACATAAAAACTCATACGAGTCTTGCTCATCAATACCAATGCGAGTTTTAACAGTAACAGGAATAGTCACTTCGGCCTTCATTGCAGCAACGCAGTCAGCAACCAGTTTAGGCTCAGCCATTAAACAAGCACCAAAACGACCATTTTGTACACGATCAGACGGACAGCCGACATTTAAATTTACTTCATGATAGCCGCGCTCCGCCGCTAACTTTGCACACTTAGCCAACGCTTCAGGATCTGAGCCACCAAGTTGCAATGCCACTGGCCCTTCATGCTCATTAAAGTGTAAGTAATCGCCTTTACCAAATAAAATAGCGCCGGTTGTCACCATCTCAGTGTAAAGCACAGCATGCTTAGTCATTTTGCGGTGAAAGGTTCGACAGTGACGATCAGTCCAATCCAGCATGGGTGCCACGGAAAAACGGCGGTTTAATGTCGTTGTGCTCATAACATGGCCCCTTTAAAGATCAATGCATTTACTTGCAACTTAAATTACCTAATACGATTAACGCTTAATATAGCGATGACACATACCCTTTAGGTATGCACCGAAATGAAAAATTGCGACCATTATACCACCGAAGCTGGCTCGCGGCATGGCTTAATCGAAGATCAGATGATGAAAAGAGGCGAAGAAGTGTACTGCAATCTCACTTCTTTGATGAATAAGGTAAAATGCTAAGTCTACATTTTTACTTTACTTAGGAGATGTTCAAGGTTTTGGCCCGTAAGCTCCAAAATCGTAATTTCAAGCTCTTTGTAGTCCTCGTTTTTCAGGTTAACTAACTTAGCACCCACTGCAATTCGCGCTACTTTCTCAACGGGGTCCATTTCGACAATTTCAATTGATGCACGCGTATCATGATCTTTTGATTGCACATAATATTCACTAAAGAAGGTACCATCTGCACGTACATTTGGATTACTGTCAGACACAGACTGCAGGAGCGTGCCTTTCTTTAAATCACTTTTACGAAGTGAAAAGCTGTATTCCGCCACATTGGCATGACCAACAATTACGGTTACTGCGCTTTCACCATTAATTTTAAAATCATGATCTGTTACTTCAATGACTTTTAGCTTACCACTATCATAGGTCGGCTCCATGCAAGCACCTAAACTAAAAATCAGAAAAGCAGATAAGACGACATTTTTGATTAGCATTCTTTGTTCCTTAAATTTTATATTGCCTTCTTTAAAGTTAGATAAAAGAAGGCAATTATTCAAAGTTTAAATCACTGAAAATGCACTTTAAATTAAAACTAGCCGACAACACTCAAACCGAAGTAGTGAGCGATACCGCCTAAGATATTGGTAACCGCCACTGACGATAAAATTAAGCCCATCACCCGACTAATAATACTTGCGCCACTGTCGCCAATTAACTTATGTACATGCGTGGCAAGCAGTAATAAAACCAATACGATTACTAGTACTGAAAGCATAATTGATGAGGTTATAAGTTGCTCATACCAAGTGTATTCGGTATTTCGAGTCATCAGTACTGCACCAAGCATGGCACCGGGGCTGGCGATAGAAGGAATCGCCAACGGAAAAATAGCGGTTTCGGTGCTATCTCGAACACTTTTGATTTCTGTTTCTGGTTTACTTTCACCGAAGATCATCGACAAAGCAAACAGTAATAATACGATACCTCCGGCAATCTGAAATGCCGAAAGTGGAATATTGATCGCGTTTAAAAGTAATTCGCCCGCAACAACAAAAAATAATAGCACCAGTGCCGAAACGCCAACCGCTTTTAATGCAACTTTGCGCTTAAATTTGGCGTCATCCCAGCGTGTAACAGCAATAAAAACAGGCACGGTCCCGATAGGGTCAATGACGGCAAAAAAGAAAATGAATGCAGCTAGCAATTCACTCATTAAGAAAACTCCCTGAAAACGTGTTAGCGAATAAAAACACTGCAACTACAATACAGTATGTTAGTATATCACGGTAGCGTAAGGATAAGAGAAGATGAATATAGAATCACTCGTCAGTAAAGCAAAACAAGTATGCGATAATCGTGGTGCACGTTTCACACCTATCCGTGAAAAAGTATTCCGCCTGTTAGCTAGTGCGCAAGGTGGTGTGGGTGCTTATGACTTATTAGAACAACTCAAATTAACTGAGTCAGGCGCAAAACCTGCCACTATTTATCGAGCGCTCGATTTCTTATCGGAACTTGGCTTTATTCATAAAATTGAAAGCACCAACTCATTTATGTTGTGCCATCATTTTGATCACATTCACCCTGTACAGTTATTAATTTGTGACAGCTGTGGTTATGTAAAAGAATTACATTCAACAGTAATTTCTCATGAACTTAATAACTTAGCTGCAGAAAGTGGATTTATTGTCTCAGGACAAACAATCGAAGCGCACGGTAAATGCGAAAAATGCAAAGAATAAGTGCGGTGTTTGAAACAACCACTACACTTAAAGTATGATTAACGGCATTTCGAAACCTAAGGGAAAATAAATAATGAATGTGGAGTTCATCAACCCTTTTTTATCATCATTATTAAATGTATTGAGCACTATGGCTCAAACAGAATTAAAGCCGGGTAAACCTAGTTTAAAGAAAGACGAACTAGCCCGTGGCGATGTATCAGGTTTGATTGGTATGGTTGGCCCACAAACTAAAGGTTCACTTTCAATCACCTTTGATGAAAATCTAGCACTGACGATTATGGAAAGAATGCTAGGTGAACGCCCTGATGCGGTGAACGAAGAAGTAACCGACATGGTAGGTGAAATTACTAACATGGTAACAGGTGGCGCTAAAAACCTACTTGGCGAAAAAGGCTATGAGTTTGATATGGCGACGCCAGTTGTAGTGTCTGGTAAGGGACATACAATTGCACATAAATGTGAAGGCGCTAAAGTGTTAATTCCATTCACGTCTGCTGATGGTAACGCCAATATTGAAGTTAGCTTTGATAAACTATGAGCTGGCAGCAAAAAACCATTCAATTGAAGCCTCGCTCACGAGGCTTTCACATCATTGATGACGAGCTACTTCGTCAACTTCCAGAGATAGCACAATACAAAGTCGGCTTATTACACCTATTCATTCAACACACTTCTGCAAGCTTAACTATTAACGAAAATGCAGATCCTACAGTAAGAATGGATATGGAAAGTCACTTCAATCATTTTGTGCCAGAACGACAAAGTTATTACCGCCATGATTATGAAGGTGATGACGACATGCCAGCCCACATAAAAAGCAGTACATTAGGTGCTGAGCTCACTATTCCAATTAACCAAGGCCGTTTAATGCTAGGTACTTGGCAAGGTATCTATTTAGGTGAACACCGAGATCATGGTGGCGCTAGACGTATTGTCGCGACGGTTCAAGGTCAGATCTAAACTAGCTGTAAGCTGTAAGCTGTATGCAAACCTTGGTATTAACTAAATTATTTAAGAAAGTGTTTTTGGGATTTTTTAGAGATTGGAGCGGCACACGAGGCTCGAACTCGTGACCTCAACCTTGGCAAGGTTGCGCTCTACCAACTGAGCTAGTGCCGCATCAAATAATTTCTAGTTACAAGATTCAAGTTACAAGTTTGAATAGCTTGGAGCTTTCAACTTTCCCCTTGAAACTTATATCAATTTCTTTTGGTGAGAAATTGGAGCGGCACACGAGGCTCGAACTCGTGACCTCAACCTTGGCAAGGTTGCGCTCTACCAACTGAGCTAGTGCCGCACAATAAGTTACTAGTTTTAAGTTACAAGCTTCAAGTTAGTTACTTTCCCCTTGAAACTTAAGCCAATTTCTTTTGGTGAAGAAATTGGAGCGGCACACGAGGCTCGAACTCGTGACCTCAACCTTGGCAAGGTTGCGCTCTACCAACTGAGCTAGTGCCGCTTTAAAGTAGTCAGTAATTTGTCCGTTGTAGCACAACCTGAAGGTTGCGCTCTACCAACTGAGCTAGTGCCGCTTTAAAGTAGTCAGTAATTTGTCCGTTGTAGCACAACCTGAAGGTTGCGGTGAAACGTTCTGGCAACTGAGCTAGTGCCGCACAATAAGTTACTAGTTTTAAGTTACAAGCTTCAAGTTAGTTACTTTCCCCTTGAAACTTAAGCCAACTTCTTTTGGTGAGAAATTGGAGCGGCACACGAGGCTCGAACTCGTGACCTCAACCTTGGCAAGGTTGCGCTCTACCAACTGAGCTAGTGCCGCATTCAAAAGTAGTCAGTAATTTGTCCGTTGTCGCACAACCTGAAGGTTGCGGTAAAACGTTCTGGCAACTGAGCTAGTGCCGCAAATTATAACTTTCAACTATACAACTATAAAAGTTTAGCTAAAGACACACTAACCCCGCGGGGGTTAACGTCTTAAGCGGGGCAGGATTCTACAATAATCCGATGTGTTTGCAAATGTTTTTTACAAATTAAAGAATTTTTCTTGGTAAACCTTTAATTCCATGATCGAATCTTTGATATCGTCGAGGGCTAGATGTGAACCTTTTTTGTTCACTTGCGCTAATACGTCAGGTTTCCAACGACGTGCAAGCTCTTTAACTGTACTCACATCAAGGTTACGGTAGTGAAAGTAGTCTTCCAATTCAGGCATGTACTTATTCATAAAACGGCGGTCTTGGCCGATAGAATTACCACACATAGGTGAAGCACCCGCAGGTACCCATTGCTTTAGAAATGCCAATGTTTGATCAATAGCATCTTGTTCAGTGAATGTGCTTGCTTTACAACGAGCTGTTAAACCAGATTGACCGTGCTGAGTCGTGCACCACTCGTCCATGCCATCAAGCAGTTCATCGCTTTGATGAATAGCAATAACAGGGCCTTCAGCCAAGATGTTTAAATCACTGTCGGTGACAACAGTGGCAATTTCGAGTATTTTATCTGTTGCTGGTTCGAGGCCTGTCATTTCCAGGTCGAGCCAGATAAGATTTGATTTATGAAAAGACATAGTTACCTTAGCGGTGCTTTCCTTTAGATCCAACGCATTTAGATATATCATATTAGTATCATCAGTCGACCTAAAGCTTTTTTTTCAAAAAGCCCGACATTTACTCAAGTTATAGGCCAAAAGTGGCAAAACAAAAGAAATTAAGTAAAGGCCAATCGCGTCGAATTAAGGCCAATCATCAAAAACGCCTCTCTAATGCAGACAAAAAGCAACAGAAAGGGGCAACTGTGCAATGGCAAAATGACAATTTAGGCCCTGCCGAAAATGCGGTTGTGATCAGTCGATTTGGCCAACATGCCGATATCGAAACCGAATCAGGCGAAGTATTGCGCTGTAATATACGCAGAACAGTATCGAGCCTTGTATGTGGTGATGAAGTTATTTTTCGCCGTGCAAAAGTTAGCGAAGGCGACTTAGCAGGCGTTATTGAAGCAACTCATGAGCGTCGCTCACAACTAACTCGCCCTGATTTTTATGACGGGGTGAAAGTCGTCGCTGCCAATATTGACCAAATTTTAATGGTCTCTGCTGTATTGCCTGAGTTTACGCCAAACATAATCGACCGCTATTTAGTTGCCTGTGAAGACATGGGGATTGAGCCTATTTTAGTGCTTAATAAAATAGATTTAATTGACAATGAAGGCCTTGCTTTTATTGATGAAATTCTCGATATCTATCGTGAGCTAGGTTATCAAGTACTATTAGTCAGTCATAAAACCGGTCAAGGCATTGATGAGCTTAAACAAAAACTGGTCGATAAAAACAGCATTTTTGTTGGTCAAAGTGGTGTGGGTAAATCAACCTTAGTGAACACTGTACTGCCTGATGCTGACATCTTAACCCAAGAAGTATCTGAGAACAGCGGCCTTGGTCAACACACAACAACCGTATCGCGATTACACCATTTACCGAGTGGTGGTAACCTAATCGACTCACCGGGAATTCGTGAGTTTGGCTTATGGCATTTAGATGTTGAGCGCGTTACATGGTGCTTTAAAGAGTTCCGTGATTTTATTGGTGGCTGTCGTTTTCGCGATTGTAAACATTTAAACGATCCTGGCTGTATAATTCGCCAAGCTGTTGATGATGGTGAAATTTCAGAACTTCGTTTTGACAGTTACCACCGAATTTTAGAAACTATGGCCGACGGCCGTGCTGGTGCACGCGCTCCTCGCGTATAACTATTTAGGAAATAACAAGTGAGTTTAGATAAATTCAAAATTGCTATGCAATATGCCATGCCAAAACATTTCATTTCGCGCATGGTTGGCAAGTTAGCAGCAGCAAAAGCGGGTGGCTTAACAACGGCCTTAATTAAATTGTTTATCAAACAATACAAAATTGATATGAGTGAGGCTAAATACCCAGATCCAGCTCATTACAAAACTTTTAATGAGTTTTTCACTCGCCCATTAAAAGAAGGTATTCGTCCACTTGCTGAAGAAAGCGACATTATCGCTCACCCAGTTGATGGTGCAATTAGCCAATTAGGCGATGTAGTCGACGGTCAAATCATCCAAGCAAAAGGCCATGACTACAGCTTACAAGCACTCCTTGGTGGCAAAGAAGAAGACACTGCACCGTTTTTAGGCGGTAAGTTTGCAACGATTTATTTAGCACCAAAAGATTACCACCGTATTCACATGCCTGTTGATGGTACGCTGAGCAAAATGATCTACGTACCGGGTGATTTATTTTCGGTAAACCCGTTAACAGCACAAAATGTACCTAACCTATTTGCTCGTAACGAGCGTGTTGTAGCTATCTTCGAAACCGAAATTGGCCCGCTTGCCATGGTACTTGTCGGTGCGACAATTGTTGCTAGCATCGAGACTATTTGGGCAGGCACAGTCACGCCACCAGCAGGTAAAGATGTATTTAGTTGGAATTACCCAACTACAGGTGACAACGCGATTACTCTGAAGAAGGGTGAAGAAATGGGTCGCTTTAAGTTAGGCTCTACCGTTATTTTAGCCTGGGGAGCAAATCAAGCTGAGTTCTTATCAGATCAACACCCAGAAACAGTGACGCGCATGGGCACACCATTTGCGAAAATTAACGACTAATAAGTTCAATTAAGCAAACCACTTGAGCAAAAGTGGTTTGCTTAAAATTCATTATAAACCGCGCCTACATCCCACGATTACACTCTGAGCACTCACTATCTTTTTGAATATTAAAGCGCTGCTGCAATAGTGTTAGCCCATCAAATTGAATAAACTCACTACCCGTTTTATGGCCAAGCAATATATTGATAGCCAATAAACTTTGCATGCTTCCCATAACACCCAGTAACGGGCTCAATACCCCAGCATTGTCACAATTAAGTACTGTTTGCTCCTCCGTTTGCGGGAATACACAACCATAGCAAGGGCTCTGTTCATGACGAAAATCAAAACTCATCACCTGCCCTTGCGTTGTAATAGCCGCAGCTGATACAAGCGGAATAGACTTAGCTAAACAATAGCGATTAACCAAATAGCGGGTAGCAAAGTTATCACTGCAATCGAGGATGATGTCAGCACCTTCAAGTAGCTCAGCACAGTTACTTTCATCAAGCTTTTGGCATAGAGGCTTAACAGTAATTTGATTATTTAAACTGCTTAACACCTTGGCAGCCGCCTGTGTTTTTGCCTGCCCCATGTGGTTTACTTTATAGAGTATTTGTCGCTGTAGATTTGAAAGCTCAACTTTATCGTCGTCAATCAAAGTGAGCGTTCCTATTCCTGCTGCCGCTAAATAAAACAGTGCTGGTGAGCCAAGCCCACCAGCTCCGACAACCACAATATGTGCAGTCTTTAACTTTTGCTGCCCCGCATGCCCCACCTCTTTTAATAGCAAGTGGCGGCTATAACGAATTTGCTCTTTGTCGCTTAACGCGCTCATATTATGACTGACCTTCGACCAGCTGTTTTAACTTGGCAATGGCTGCTTGGTAGTCTTCGGCTTCAGTAATCGCACGTACTACGGCAACACTGCCAACACCCGTGCTCGCAACTTGCTCAGCACGAGATAAGTCAATTCCACCAATCGCGACCGTTGGATAATCGGCCATCAACGGCACAAATTTTTCGAGCTTTTCTAAACCTTGAATTTGCCCTGTCATGTCTTTAGTGGTGGTTGGATAAATAGCACCAAACGCCATATAACTTGGTCTGTAATTATGTGCACGCAGCATCTCATAAAAGCCATGAGTCGATACACCTAAGCGTAACCCTGCCTCTTTTATGGCAATTAAATTAGCGGTTTGTAAGTCTTCTTGCCCTAAATGCACACCATAAGCACCGTGCTTAATCGCCAACTGCCAATAATCATTGATATATACCTGCGCATCGTACTTCTGCCCCAGCAAAACCGCACTTGCAATCGACTCTTCAAGTGCTGCATCGTCTGCATTTTTCATTCTTAATTGAACTGTTTTAACCCCTTCGGCTAAACACTTCTCTAACCAATCAACCGTATCTACAACGGCATATAGACCAAGCTGTTTAGAGTCGCACTCGGCAAAACCTGCTGCCATGGTAAAATCAACCGGGCAATCAAAGTCGAGCTCATCACCTAGCCAACTTCCCGCTTCGATGACTTGTGGGTAATCTGCTAAATTTGTTGGAAAGCAAGTGTGCGCAACGGGGCCAATCCCTTCACCATAACGAACGGCTGCTTTTAATCCTTGGTTGATATAGGCTTTCGCTAAAATAAAGGCATCTTTGAGTGGATACTGTTTGGCTAAACACGCGGCAATCACAGAAGCCATACTACATCCTGTGCCATGACTATGCGGAGTTTGAATTTTTTCGTTACCAAGCCAATATGCCTGCTCACCTTGCACGCAGTAATCAATGCAATAGCCACTTGGGTAATCCCAGTGCCCCCCTTTGATGATCACCGCTTTTGCACCATAGCCTGTTAACTTCTCGGCGGCTTCTTTCACTGCACTTGGGCCAATCAAGTAAACACCGGTTAATAGCTGCGTTTCGTGGGTGTTCGGTGTTACAACATCGACTAATGGTAATAAACACTCTTTGATGGCACTAACAGTATCTTCTTCTGTTAATAAATCACCACTTGAGGCAATAGCAACCGGATCATAAACAACTAAAGGCGGCTCTGCCCAAGTTGTTTTGTAATGTTTTAAATGCTCACTAACAAGCTGTATTTGCTGCACATTAGCAAGCATGCCAATTTTGATCACGCTGGCAGGCATATCACTGGCTAAGGCTAATAGTTGCGACTCAATCACTTCTGTTGATATCGGGTTCAGCGCTTCTACACCTAAACTATTTTGTGCCGTTAAAGCAGTAATAACTGTGCAGCCATGTACGTTAAAACTTTGCATTGCCTTGATGTCGGCTTGAATTCCTGCACCGCCGCCCGAATCTGAGCCAGCTATGGTCCATACAACCTGATTCATGTTATTCCTCACATTTTATTCTTGATGCCAAAATGGCATACCGAGCGTCGGCGTTGATGGGCTTGCTACGTCTTTCTCTGGCATCGCTTTAGCCAAATAGCTATATCGCCCCGCTTCAACCGCACTCTTAAACGCTTTACTCATCGTTACTGGGCAACCTGCACCTGCAATTGCCGAATTTAATAATACGGCATCATACCCTAATTCAAGCGCTTGGCAGGCATGAGATGGTAAACCTAAGCCCGCATCAACAATTAAAGTATGGTTTGGCAAGCGCTCACGGATCATTTTTAGATTATAAGGATTCAGCAAGCCTTTACCCGTGCCAATCGGTGCGCCCCAAGGCATTAGTACTTCGCAGCCTAAATCAGCGAGGCGCTGACACAGCACTAAATCATCTGTGCAATAAGGTAAAACTTTAAAGCCATCGGCCAATAAAATTTTAGTGGCTTCAAGCAATGCGATTGGATCGGGCTGTAAATTATATTCATCACCAATTAGTTCTAACTTGATCCAGTCAGTGGCAAATACTTCGCGGCACATTTGCGCCAAGGTCACCGCCTCTTTTACGCTATGACAACCCGCCGTATTCGGCAGCACCTTTAACCCAGTGTTTTTTATCAATTGCCAAAAATCATCACCCGCAGCAGCGCTTTGCTGGCGTCTTAATGAAACCGTGACAATCTCAGCCTGTGAGGCCACTATCGACTCGGTCATAACACTTGGTGAAGGATACAATGCTGAGCCTATCAGTAACCGACTTGTAAACTGCTCACCATAAACCGAAAAACAATCCATCATCTTAGCCTCCTTGAATTGGCGACAATAACTCAATGCTGTCGCCTTCGTTGAGGGTTTTAGCATCGCATTGGCTGCGCGGTACAAAGTCACCATTAACGGCAACGGCAAATGGAGGTCTTGCGCCAAACTGGCTCAACGCCTGAGTGAGCGATGTATTGTCGTTCACTGTAACTGACTGACCATTAATTAAAATATTCATTTTTATCCTTAAGCAATTAAGCTCACTGCATCATCAACCACTTTAGGCGCGAGTAGATAGCCATGACGGTATAAGCCATTAATACTGATCACTCGACCTTGTTTTGTGACTTTCGGGCGGTTGTCTGCAAACGCAGGACGAAGCCCTGATTGCAAGCTCTCGATACGCCCTTCAGCAAAGCCGCTATGCACGGTATAAGCAGCAGACAATAACTCCAGCGCCGAGCGCACGGTGACTTTACCGCGGTCTTGCGATTCGATTTCAGTCGCACCAATCACAAATTGATGGTTTGGCTTAGGAGCAATATAAATTGGGTAACGGGGATGCATCAGTCGTATCGGCCTGGTCAGGTTCACCTCTGGTGCATATAAACGCGCCACCTCCCCTCTTACTCCACGCAGTAAGGGTTCAGCCTTTTTAGCACCTAAGCCGCGACAATCAAATACATAATCATAGCTTTGGCCATTCACTTGATGGGCGTTCAATTCAACTTTACAGCCAAAGTTAAATTGCACTCCTTGCGAGGTTAGCTTTTTAAAACTAGCACTATAAAATGCTTGATTATCGAGCTGCCCTTCACAAGGTAAATACACACCTTGGTGGAAACGCCCAGCTAGTTCTGGCTCAAGGTCTGCTATTTGAGTGCCAACCAATGCCTGTGCCTGATAGCTTTCAAGCGGTTTTAAGCGGCTCACAAAACTTTGTAAATCGCCCTTATCTTGCTGATGAGCAACCACTAAGCTGCCTGTTTGTTGAAAATACACAGCGTCATCGAGCTCACTTAAAATTTGCTGCCAACGAGTGATGCTATTAAGCCCTTCTAGGGCTAGATCCTGTTCACACAAGACCGATTCAGCAAGGGGGGCTAACATCGCTGCGGCAACGCTGCCGGCACTGTTGCTAGCATGTTCATTATCTTGCTCAAACACACTTAGCTGATGCTCTTTAGCAAGTGCTAATGCAGTTAAACGGCCAGTTAAACCAAAACCCAGTATCGCTATCTTTAATGACATAAACTTTCTAGGCCTAAGCTCTAGGCCCTAGGTAAAACCCAGAGCCTATCGCTGATGCCTAGCTCCATCAATTAAACTGCTTTATGGTAAATCTCAGAGCCTGTTTTTTTGAACTCGTCTGATTTCGCTTTCATTTCGGCTTCAACATCGACCATTTTGATTTCGATAGCATCACCTACGTTATTCGGATCAATGCCTCTTGATTCAAGATCTTTGGCATAATCACGTACTTCTTGAGTGATCTTCATCGAGCAGAACTTAGGGCCACACATAGAGCAGAAATGTGCAATCTTGCCTGATTCTTGTGGCAATGTTTCGTCGTGATATTCGCGGGCGCGTTCAGGGTCTAAACCTAGGTTAAATTGGTCGTGCCAACGGAACTCAAAGCGCGCTTTTGATAAAGCGTTGTCACGCTCTTGCGCACCCGGGTGGCCTTTTGCCAAATCGGCAGCATGAGCAGCAATTTTGTAAGTGATTAAACCTTCTTTAACGTCTTCTTTGTTAGGTAAGCCTAAATGCTCTTTAGGGGTTACATAACAAAGCATAGCGCAGCCGTACCAAGCAATTTGCGCAGCGCCAATACCTGATGTGAAATGATCGTACCCCGGTGCAATATCCGTGGTTAATGGACCAAGAGTATAAAACGGTGCTTCTTCACAGTGTTTTAGCTGCTCTTCCATGTTCTCTTTGATCATATGCATTGGCACATGGCCAGGGCCTTCGATGAACACTTGTACATCATGTTTCCAAGCAAGTTTTGTCAACTCACCTAAAGTACGTAATTCGCTGAACTGGGCTTCGTCATTTGCATCGGCGATAGAGCCCGGACGCAGACCATCACCTAATGAAAAACACACATCGTACTGTTTTAAAATTTCACAGATTTCTTCAAAGTGCGTGTATAAGAAGTTTTCTTTATGGTGTGCTAAACACCATTTCGCCATGATTGAGCCACCACGGGAAACAATACCGGTAACACGCTTTGCTGTCATCGGCACGTAACGCAACAATACTCCAGCGTGAATAGTAAAGTAATCAACACCTTGTTCTGCTTGTTCAATCAAGGTATCGCGGAAAATCTCCCACGTTAGGTCTTCAGCCACACCATTTACTTTTTCAAGCGCTTGGTAAATTGGTACGGTACCAATTGGCACTGGCGAATTACGTACCACCCATTCACGGGTTTCGTGAATATAGCGACCCGTTGATAAGTCCATCACCGTGTCGGCGCCCCAACGAGTCGACCACACCATTTTTTCTACTTCTTCTTCGATTGATGATGTGACCGACGAATTACCAATATTCGCGTTCACCTTAACTAAGAAGTTTCGGCCGATGATCATCGGCTCAGTTTCTGGATGGTTGATGTTGTTAGGAAGCACGGCGCGGCCACGGGCAATTTCATCACGCACAAATTCAGGGGTAATAAAATCAGGAATACTAGCGCCAAACGATTCGCCTTTGTGCTGGGCTGCAAGTAACTCTTCACGAATTTTAGCGCGTCCCATGTTTTCACGGATCGCCACATATTCCATTTCAGGCGTCACAATGCCTTGTCGCGCATAATGCATTTGGGTCACGTTTTTACCGGCTTTTGCACGTCGGATCTTTGGTAGGTGTTCAAAGCGGATATGATCTAACCCTTCATCTGCCATTCGCTGTTGAGAAAACTGCGAAGTCACTGAGTCTAAAATTTCAGTGTCGCCACGGCTTTCAATCCACTTTTCACGATATTTCTCAAGGCCCTTGCGCACATCAAGTTGAAAATCTGGGTCAGTATATGGACCTGATGTATCGTAAACACGAATTGGCGCGTTAGGCTCAAATACAGGGTTCTCTTCAGTGCCACCGATAAAGGTATCGCTGAGGGTGATTTCACGCATCCCTACTCGTACATTGTCTTGTGTACCTTCTACATAAACTTTATGAGAATTAGGAAACGGTTGCCCCGTTAAGTTATAAATATAATCTGATGCTGCCGCACGAACTTCACGGCGAGATGGTTTAGTTGTTGTGTTTGACATGACTTACCTCATTGCTTTAAGGGTTGTCTTGTCAGATATTGCAAGTGCAATAGAGAGTGGCAAACGCCATTGGATCGTTAATAAGCTAAGTGCTTACTAGTGCAGCCTGTGCCGCTTATGCCCCAAAAATTTGGCGCACAAGCGCCCAGTGAGGCAGCTTGTTCCCTACGCAGGTGTTAGCCTGATCAGGTTCACGGATCCCGCTTTCGCGATCTCAGCCTTATTTAAGGCACTCCGACAAGTATAAATTCGTTTCTTTTAAAACGCCCTGAGTGTACGTCAGTTAAAAAATTGCTGCAAGCTCAGCCACTTTAGTTTTTTGCTATGAAAGTAAAATGGTGTTCACCTTGCAAGGTTAACTGTTCACCTTCTAAGTCAATTACCGCGCCTTCTTTCAAAGTTGAAAGTAATTGCTGCTCAAGCACATCAACTTGCTCACCACATGATTTACGTGTCATACCTAATTTATTTACTGTAAGCGTATCTTCGCTTAGCGCGCCTTCGCCAAAAAACTTATTACAGCCAGCAAAACCGTTAACCTGCATCGCTTCGATAAAGCGTATAGAGGCAGTTTGGGAAACAGGAATGGCTAAGCCATTTACTTTTGATAACTGCCACTGAGTATATTTTAATTGCTCGCTGGTGACCGTTCCTGTTGTTGTACAGCCCACACAAAAAAGTGCAAAGAGAAGGGGTAAGGCTACTAACTTCATATTTTTTATGGCTCAAGTTTCAATATTGTCATCATAACAATATTTAACGTGTTTGATCGTTAAAAAAACATGTTTTATCTGTAAAAAATTGTTCTAAGTTAGCTTTTAAAAGAACAACGCAGACTATTTGAATAAGTTATCGACTTCTTCTGGTAAAAAAGGACGACCTTTTTCATTTACCGACGTGCCAATCACCAAAGCTTGCAGCATCACTTTATCATCATGTTTACGATACACCGTTTGCCTAAAAGCAAACTTTAAACGGCTGATACGCTCAGGCTCAACTGCAACGTAAAACTCATCGCCCGGCACTAATGATGCCTTGTAATCCATTTCGCTACGCAGCACGACAAGGTTTACTTTTTCTCTTGCTAGCTTTGCAAAGTCGATACCTTGAGCATGTAAAAACTCATGGCGAGCATGCTCTAAGTAATTAAAATAAACACTGTTATTAACAATGCCTTGTAAATCACACTCATAATCACGCACTTTAAAGTCTACTTTAAAGGTCATAGTCGTATTCCTAATCAATTTACGTATAATTGCCTGCGTTTATACCATAAAAATTGATTTTATAGCCATTTGGCTAGCTAGGTTGCTAGAATAGCAGTCCCGAAAATGGAGTTAAGAATCCGCATGAAACGACGTTTATCATTATTATCTGCTGCCATCCTGCCTTTATTTGCAGCATCTTCGATTGCTTACGCTGAAGACGGTGATCTAGAAACGATTGAAGTTACCGGTGATTTCAAAAGAGAAAGCATTCAAACCCTTAGTGCCAGCGCAAGCTTGTTTTCAGACCATGAAATCAATCAACGCGGTGCAAAGTTTTTAGATGAGATGCTTGCTAGTGCAGCGAATGTAAACTTTACCTCTGGTGCATCTCGTGGTCGTTTCGTGCAAATTCGTGGTGTTGGTTTACGCTCACAGTTTGTTGACCCTATTAACCCTTCGGTTGGCTTAGTGATCGACGGTATTAACTACTCTGGTTTAGGTGGCAGTTCACTGTTATTTGATATCGACCAAGTTGAAATTTATCGCGGCCCACAAGGGACTCGCTTTGGTGCTGATGCCTTAGCTGGTATGATTCAAATGGAATCTGCAACACCCACTCTTGACCCAAGTGTGAAAATACAATTAGGTGCGGGCAACTACAACAGCTATGAAGCAGGTATTGCCGCAGGTACGGGTATTACTGACGACACAGCAGTACGCGCTAGCATTTATCAACGTGAGTCTGATGGTTATGTAGAAAACCGTTATTTAGGTGAAGATACACAGCAACAAGATGAGCTTGTTTCTCGCTTTAAGTTACACAGCCAATTTACCGATCATCTGCGTACTGAACTGAATGTACATTACATCGATATAAATAACGGCTATGACGCCTTCACACTGGATAACAGTCGTTACAGTGTTGCTGATGAACCTGGACAAGACAACCAAGAAAGCATTGCGGTTGGTTTAGCAAACATATACACCGGCTTTGACTTTTTTGATGTTAGCCTAAACCTATCAGGTATCGACAGTGAGCTGTTATATAGCTTCGACGAAGACTGGGTGTGTAATGATGAAGCCCAGCCGGAGTTATGTGCTGCAGGCTTGCATGAGTGGGGTTATAGCTCAACAGATACTTACTTTCGCGATCGCCAAGATCAAGCGGCAGAGCTGCAATTTAGTGGTAAATCTGGTGAGTGGGTCGCAGGCATTTATTATCAAGGCCGCGAAGTCGACTTAGAGCGTCAATACACTTGGCTTGCGCAACCATTTGCATCAAATTATGAAACCAGCAATATTGCAGCTTATGGCCAACTAGCAACACCTATCGGCCCAAAAACAACTTTAATCACAGGTTTGCGTGTTGAGCAGTATCAGGGCGACTACACCGACAACAACGGTTTTATTGAAGAAACCGATGATGTCATGGTGGGCGGTAAGCTTGCACTTGAATACCAAGTGATAGATCGCACCATGATCTACACCAGCATTACTCGTGGCTATAAAGCTGGCGGTATTAACTCTGAAGCGTTAGCAAAAGCAAAAGACGAAGGCTTAAATCTAGATGCTGACTTCTTTGCTAATCACACATCATTTGCCCCTGAATATCTATGGAGCGGTGAGTTTGGTGTGAAAGGCAGCTCACTAGACGATAAGTTTGTGTTACGTCTTGCTGCTTTCTACATGTACCGTGAAGATATGCAGCTAAAATCGTGGCAGGTTGAAGGTCAAAAATTCACAGGCTATATCGATAATGCCAGCTCTGGAGAAAACTACGGTTTAGAAATTGAAGGCAGCTTCCAAGCTACTGACAATTTGCTACTAACAGGTAGTGCAGGTTATCTACATACAGAAATCAACGACTTTGTTGCGCAATCAGGCCTAGATCAAGATGGTCGAGATCAAGCACAAGCACCTAAATACCAATACGCATTCACTGCGCGTTATAACTTTACGCCAGCACTTTATGCATCAATTGGTGTAGAAGGCAAAGACGATTACTACTTCTCTGATAGCCATAACTCACAAGCACCAAGCACTAATTTAGTGAATGCTTCATTTGGTTATGAAAGTGATAATTGGAGCATTAATGCATGGGCACGTAACTTATTTGACGAAGACGTACCAACTCGTGGTTTTGAGTTTGGTAACGATCCATTAGACGGTTACACCACTCATACATACACACAGCTTGGCGAACCTATGGTTGCCGGTGTGACATTTATTTACGAGCTATAAGCAATTGGGTGCTAGGTTTTTTACCTAGCACCTAGAGCCTAGAGCCTAGAGCCTAGAGCCAAATAAGTTAAGCCCTTTCAACGTCAAAGGCGAGTACGTCTTTAATCTTTTGTTTATTCGTTGCCAGCATAATGAGTCGATCTATACCCAGCGCGACACCCGCACATTGTGGCAAACCATGCTCTAGTGCAGCTATTAAACGCTCATCCATTGGCACTTGCTTTAATCCATTTGCTTCTCGGTACTGATTATCTTCACTAAAACGAGCTGCTTGCTCTTTGCCATTGGTCAGCTCATTAAAGCCGTTTGCCAGTTCCATATTTTTAAAATATAGCTCAAAGCGCCCTGCTACTCGCTCATCGTGCTGACAAATTTGCGCAAGAGCTGCTTGCGATGCTGGAAAATGATAAACAAAACAAGGCTTTTCTTGGCCAATCGTTGGCTCTACCTTCATACAAAATAATAGCTGTAACAAGGTATCGCGGTGCGTTTCATTCGCAGCAATATCGGCAAAGCCCTGCTCTGTTGCTAGTTGCTGCAATGTGCTGATATCAGCAGTTAAAGGATCAACACCTAAGGCGTTCATAAAGGCTTGCTGATAAGTGAGTCGCTCTGCGCTTTCTACGCCAAGCACTAATTGCATAAGCTCATCCATTTCATCCATAAGCGCAAATTCATCAAAACCCGGACGATACCACTCAAGCATTGTAAATTCAGGATTATGATGACTACCCGCCTCTTCATTACGAAAGGCTTTGCATAGCTGGAAAATAGCCCCAGAGCCTGCAGCAAGTAAACGCTTCATGGCAAACTCAGGTGACGTTTGCAAATAAAGTGGTAAGCCACCAGCATGACCTGGGCCAACAAACTCGGTACTAAATGTCGCTAAATGCACATCGGTTACACTGGCCGCACTTAAGCTTGGCGTTTCAACCTCCATTACATCCCGTGCATAAAAGAACTCGCGAATACGGCGGATGATAGCGGCACGGTGGCGTAAAGTTTCAATATCGGCGCTTGGTTGCCAAAGGACATTAGACATAAAGTGTTTCCCAAAAAAAATCCCAGCAGAAGCTGGGATTTTATAATAAATTGCTTAATTTAGCCTATTACTTAACACGGCTCACGTATTCACCGCTACGTGTATCAACTTTGATCACTTCGCCGATTTGTACGAATAGAGGAACACGAACAACAGCACCTGTGCTTAATGTTGCTGGTTTACCGCCAGTACCCGCTGTATCACCTTTTAGACCTGGATCTGTTTCAGTGATTTCTAATTCAACGAAGTTTGGTGGAGTCACAGCGATTGGGCTACCGTTCCAAAGCGTGATTGTACAAACGTCATTTTCAACTAACCATTTTGCATTGTCGCCAAGCGCTTTTTCGTCAGCAGCGATTTGCTCAAATGTTTCGTTGTTCATGAAGTGCCAGAACTCACCGTCAGTGTATAGATACGCTAAATCTGTATCCATTACGTCTGCACCTTCAACTGACTCACCTGACTTGAATGTTTTTTCTAGTACTTTACCTGTGATAAGTTTACGAATACGAACACGGTTAAACGCCTGGCCTTTACCTGGTTTTACCATTTCATTTTCTAAGATGCTGCAAGGTTCGCCATCTAACATAATTTTTAGGCCGCCCTTGAACTCATTGGTGCTATAATTCGCCATCGTTTCCTCTGTCTAAATAATTTCGAGTAATCTACGTGTCAATGATACAAAGAAATGAAGTAAATTTGCATAAAAACTGGCAAAAAGAATTGGCAAATGTTGTCACTTGTCCTGAACGCTTGCTAGAAATGCTAGGATTATCAAGCAAAGTAGACGAAAAAGACCTTAAAGCACGCAGTCTTTTTCCTGTCCGCGTGCCACTGCCTTTTATCAAAAAAATGCGTTATGGCGACATAAACGACCCTCTTTTGCTGCAAGTGATGCCAAGACACCAAGAGTTTTTAGCAAAAACAGGTTACGACAAAGATCCTCTAAAAGAGCAAGATAACAACCAACCTGGTTTGTTACACAAGTATCGCTCTCGGGTTTTAGTGATGTTTAAAACCGGCTGTGCTGTAAATTGCCGTTATTGTTTTAGACGCCATTTTCCTTATCAAGAAAACCAATTAAACAAACGCAGCTTGATTGATGCACTGGCTTACATAAAAGCAGACAGCAACATCAACGAAGTCATTTTAAGTGGTGGCGATCCATTGATGGCCAAAGACGATGCTGTTAGTTGGTTTATGGATGAGTTAGAGCAGCTTCCGCAAATTAAACGCATGCGTATTCACAGCCGCTTACCTGTTGTGATCCCAGCAAGAATTACCGATGAGCTATGTGCACGCTTTGCTGCATCGCCCTTAAAGGTGGTGTTTATAAATCATATCAATCACGCTAACGAAATTGATGATGACTTTAAAGCCGCTATGCAAAAATTAAAGGCTGCGGGAGTGACGTTATTAAATCAAGCGGTGTTACTAAAAGATGTGAACGATTCTGTCGAGTCACAAGTTGCACTTAGTGAAGCGCTATTCGAAGCAGACATTTTACCTTACTACTTACATCTACTTGATAAAGTTGAAGGTGCCAGCCACTTTGATATAGCTGAGAGTCAGGCACGGGAAATAGTGACGGCTATGCTAGCAGCATTGCCGGGGTTCTTGGTTCCAAAGTTGGTGCGCGAGATCGGCGGCGAAAAAAGTAAAACGCCTATCGATCTCAATCTAAGTTAAACGTATACGTTTACGTTGTTACCTAGTGTCGCAGTTACCGACTTAGCAGGTGTTTGTGCAGCACTGGTGTTCATTGCTGCGCCTTCGATAAGTGCAAGTGCCGCAGCACCATCAGCCTTTTGCTGTTTTTTAGCAAGCGATGCGCTGTAAACTTCTGCGCTTTCACCACCGCCACTCATCGCTGGTAAGCTTGATCCTGATATATTCATAGTTCATTACCTGACTTTTTATGACAATCCACGTACTATATCGGCATTGCAGTCTAAAGCTTTAGGAAAAAAATGGATTCAATTATTGAACAACTCAATGCTAACCTAAAAATCGTTTATCGTCAGGCACTTGATGCTGATAAAAAATTAGATGATTTACAGCAGCAAGGCCATGGCAAATTCAAAGCCTTATTTGCAAAAGATGCTGGCTTTGATTTTGAAGCGAAACGCTTTAAACCTTACGTTCTCGATGTTGCAGCTGATGTAGAAAGCTTAAGCAACGACGGTATGGATGAAGAAAAACTGAAAAAAACCGTTATTAAACTGCAACAGTTACTACAACTGTTAGCGACGTTTAAGTAACGTAGAAGCCTCTATTTTATTTATTGTAAATAGAGGCTATCGCACGAAATAAATTTCACGCCTACATGTGGGAGCAGCTTTAGCCGAGTATTGTTTTTCGGCGTTAAAACGCCTCCCACGTTGCAGGTCTTTTACAAGACCCACAAACAACACAGCTCAACTTAAAACGGACGGCTGACAGTTATCATTCACCCAGATTTAACGACGGCAATAACTCATCTTCAAACCAATCAGTGATTAAGCGCTTGTCGTAATAATAGGCTTCATCGCGCCCCATTTTCATGCGATCCATGAAGCCCATGTCTTTAAGCTTTACATCGTTTGCTTCGCTTATCACTTTACCGTCTTTATCCGTAACTGAATAATTTAGGTCGATACGTGGGAAATAAATTGGTTTGATGATACGCAATTCATTCATGGTACCAAAACGCACATCACCCGCTAGGTCGAGCTCAGTCACTTCAACGTTAAAGGTGTAGCCTTCAGGTAACTTTTCAGCAAGTTTGTTAAAGTGTTTTTCAAAACTCTTCGCCACGTTCTTATGAAACGCACCTTTTGGTGAGTTGTTTCCGGGGCGAACATCGCGGTAATCGTTAAAGTCATGCCATTTAACTTTTGCTTCTCCTGCGTGAGCAAAAGCAGGTAGTGCAATGATCATTGCTAAGACAACTTTTTTTACTGTATTCATCTGTTTCTCCACTTAACAGGTATAGCTAATGATTAAATTTTAGCTGCTGACAATTAACTATAGCTTAATATCTAAACACTTAGGTGTAACCAATATGGTGCAAAATGTAATCAAAAACAAGCGATTCATGTTTTTGCTTTATCGCCATAAATCACAATTTATTCATGTAATTTAGGCCGAAATGTGATGAAATAAGGCTAATTCAACCAGGTATAGTTCATGGATATTTTATGACCATTTTAGTCACCGGCGGAGCCGGATACATCGGTTCTCACACCGTATTAGAGTTATTACAACAAGGCACTGACGTTGTTGTACTCGATAACTTAAGCAATTCATCAAATGAGTCATTGGCTCGCGTAAAAAAAATAACAGGCAAAGACGTCACGTTTTATCAAGGTGATATTTTAGATAGAGCCTGCTTAGACAAAATCTTCAGTGAACATACTATTGATAGTGTTATTCACTTCGCAGGTTTAAAAGCGGTTGGTGAATCGGTTGTAAAACCTATCGAGTATTATCAAAACAACGTACAAGGTACACTGACTCTGGTTGATGCTATGCGTGATGCTGGCGTGTTTAAATTAGTATTTAGCTCATCAGCAACGGTATACGGTGACCCAGCAAGCCTGCCAATTCGCGAAGACTTCCCAGTTGGCGGTACAACTAACCCTTATGGCACATCAAAGCTTATGGTTGAAATGATGCTGCAAGATATCGCGAAATCAGATGAACGTTTTGCCTTTGTTATCTTACGTTACTTTAACCCTGTCGGCGCACATGAATCTGGCCTTATTGGTGAAGACCCAAATGGTATTCCTAACAACTTATTACCTTATATCTCGCAAGTTGCTGTGGGTAAGCTAGAAAAGCTAGGTGTATTTGGGGATGATTACGATACTGTAGATGGTACAGGTGTTCGTGACTATATCCACGTTGTCGATTTAGCATTAGGTCACTTAAAAGCACTGAACCGAATTGCAAGTGATACAGGTGCGCACGTATTTAACCTAGGCACAGGTAATGGTTATTCAGTACTGCAGATGGTTACCGCTTTTGAGAAAGCCAGCGGTCAAGCCGTACCTTACCAAATTTCGCCGCGTCGAGCGGGCGATATTGCAGCTTGCTACGCAGCTCCAGAAAAAGCGTTAAAAGAGCTTGGCTGGCAAGCAGAGCGGGGTATCGATGAGATGATGCAAGATACATGGCGCTGGCAAAGCAATAACCCGAACGGTTACAAATAGTCAAAGTCATTAAAAGGCCGATGTTCACACATCGGCTTTTTAATTTGATGAGGCTTTCTTAAGCTGCGCAATACCCCAGAAAAGTATTCCTGCCCCCGTGCACGATAAGAAAAAGAATAACCCTAAGCCGACAGGCGATCCCCAAAACAAAATACTGTATAAAACTTCCATATCTATATCCTTCATTATTATTTGAATAGTAAGTTATATAAGTTTTAGGAACAGCTCGTCAAGTCGCACATCAGCGCATCGCTTGAATGCTCTCAAGCGCTACAGCTAGCTGTGTTTTTAATTTTTTATAGCGTATATAAACAGCCAGCACGATAATGCCATTAATACCAAGCTGGATAAGCCATAGGCTGTATGTTTTGAACATAACCATATTAAACAAGGCAACGATTAACAAAGCGCACCAAAGCACAACGCAGCCAATAAAACTCACATGCCAGTAATGAATTTGATGCTTCAGCTGGCTTTCTTTAAAATTAAGCATTGCATTAACGTCTAACGTTTCTGCTCGCCAAAGCTTTCGTCTTAAACGGTATGACCAAATTCCAAAACCTAAAGGAATAGGTACTAATAGCGCAAACAGAATGGTTTCATAGGTATTTTTTGCCTCAAACAACATGGCGTAAATACAAAATACGGTTACCACAACACCTAAAAATGAGTCGATTAACCCTTTTAGCTTTAACTTAGTTCGCGACTTTTGCGTTTGTGCTATTAACGCTGCACTATCCACTTTCGGCGTTGCTTGCACAAATGCCTGCTGCCACTTGGCTAATTGATCATCTGCTTCGAATTTATCCACTTTATTTACTCCATTAGGCTCGCAATTTGCTGTCTTGCTCTACTTGCACGTTTAGCAACAGCATCTTCAGACAGTCCCAGCGTTTGAGCTATCTCACTTTGATTAAACCCTTCAAGCTGTAAAGCAAGCACCTGCCGATATTTCAGCGTTAATTTACGAAGGGCAGCCATTAAATCTAAACTGTCGTCTGGTGACTTATGAGCACTTAAGGCTTGGGTGTAATCAATACTTTCAGAGCTTGCCACCTCTTTGCGGTTTTGCTCTTTTATCACATGATCAACCGCTTTATTGTGAGCTATTCGGGCAATATAGGTTTTTATGCTGGCATCGCCACGAAAGGCAACATCGGGTGATGAGTCATTACTTTCAAAAGCGCGCCAAACAGCCAACGACATCTCTTGAATTAGCTCATCTTGTAGCGCTTGATTGATCTCATAGGTTGCAGCAACACGCGCCAACAGCGGCGCGTATTCATTCAGCAATGTGTTTATTTGAACATCAGCTTTCACTGTACTTCCATGTTTTTATTATTATTTGAACAAACGATTATAGGCACAAAAGTAGGTACATGCTAATACCGGCCCTACCAACAACATAGGTAAAAGACTATAAGGGGCAGCAAAGGTAACGAGCATATTAATCAAACAAAGCATGCTTAATGGTTTAATCACCTTTAGTGCCGTTGTAATGCCTTCTTTAACAGCTGCACTAAGCGAAGCATTGTTTAAAAGTAACAGAGGTACCACAAACATAAGCAACATATTTACAGGAACAATTGATACAAACATGACCCCTACGCGCCAGCGCTCAACATCAACAAACTGACCTGACAATAAAGCCGATAACTGCTCACTACCAATCAAAGCACTCCCTACTGCAAATTGCACCAGCGCCAGTAAAATACCAACAACTGACCACACGGCAACTCGCCCCCACTTCGTCCATGTTGCATTGTGCTTAAATGAAAAGCCTTGCTGATTATTCAGGTTAAACAACAATGGCCACACCGTTGCCATTAACATAGGCGCTAACCATTTTGATAAAGTTAAACCTGTAGGTGCAGGTAATAGCTGCACTAAACCTGGCACAATAGCGAACAGCGTCATAAGTAAAAAAAGTTTAAACGGTGCTTTTTTAAATAGCCCCCACCCTTCTTTTAACCAAACGGCAGCATCACTAAATGGTGCGTTCGTTGAATCAAGTTTTAGCGTATTCACAGTTGATGTTGTAGTCGTCATGAGTTTGTCCTTTTCGTAAAAATAGATACATAAGACACTGCCTATTGCTACCACCAAATAGAACAACTTCGTGTCATTTGCAGCTATAGACGAGACAAACACAGAAAACCTGACAAAATATTTTTAAAAAATTAAAAATAATTTTAATTCGTTGAATTTTAAAGATTAAAAAGAGGTGTATAAATTTTTTGAGATTAAGCTAGTAAAGCCAATAAAAGAATTTAGGGTCTAAGTGGTGTTTAATTTAACTATCTATTTGAAATTGTGTTTCTTTCTTAAGCAAAAAAGTCCCGCATAGGGACTTTTAATAATTACTTATGGCCAGCAGGTGCTTTATTTACTACCTGTACTTGAGAGGAAATGGCTCGCTCAATAACTTGATTATAAACTCGCTTTTTCTCGCTTGAGCTTGAATCAAGTACAAAGTCTGAAAGCTTAGAATTTTGAGCTTGCTTTGGCTTTATTAAATTTGAAAACATAGGCACTCCTAAAGCTCGTTTTTTGAGCTGGGTGATGATTTTATCAGGCTCTCTAGATCTTCTCTAGTGAATTTTTCATCTAAATGATGCTCAATTGCCTGAACATTATCATGATAAAAACGTGTTCGACCCTTATTATTCTTAACTAATAAATCTACTTTAATTTGACTTCCAAACTTTGCCTTAAGTTCCTTTATAACTTTTTGTGATGCAAAAAATTGATCTATAAAAGTATTTGGTAAAATTCTACGCCCTTCTAACTTCTCTCTAGCTTCAACAAACTCCCATGCATATTCTGGGTTTTGGTATACAAACAAAATAAGCACATTTCGACCTTTACGAATAGATCGCTCAATATTTTTTTCTGCAACATCATAACTTGCCAAGGTACCATCTAACAAAAATGACTGTTTATTTTTAAAAGCATGGTCAAGTGTCCTCTCAACAATAAAAGATACAGCACGATGAAATAAATAAGAATTATCACCTGTGTAACCAGGTATTTGCTCTCTTAACTCATCAGGATCAAGTCTGAGTACATTATCAGCACCAATTTCTTCTAAAAAAGCTTTTGAAGCTTCCGTTTTTCCAGCACCAGGCGAACCTGCCATAAAAACAGAAACCGGTCTTGTATCGGGAGGAAACTGATTTTTGTCTGTTAACTCACGGGCAATACGTGTTCTGTGTTTTTTAGCATAAGCTATGGCATGTTGTTCTAGTTTATCAAGTGTCATATAAAGCCTTTCCCTATCTTTTTATTATGTCCCTAGAGTGCCTATTAGCAAGTGATTTTAATTCAAAATAAATCCTATGCGATTAGCCTCTTTAGAGTTTCTTTATGTTTATAAGCGCTTTTCCCAGCTCTAAAAAGGCGCTGAGCACAGCCTATAACGGTTCGTGATAGAGAAACTAACTATTTGCAAAGTTATGAGATTGGTGGCGGTCATAAATGGTCATGCTCATTCTCTAAAGCATCAAGTCATACACTCTTCTTTTCTAATGGCGGACATGGCCTTAGGCGTAACGCACAAGAGAGAATGGCTGAGCTAAGGAGTTTCGGATTAAGTAGGGCAATAGCTCTCGAAACAGTATCGCAAGAGCTAGGCCATTTCAGGGCTGAAATAACTGAGGTTTATTTAAGGTAAACTCTTTAACCTTCGATCCTTATAAGGCTCTCAAGCAAATCTAATTTTTTTATTTCATCATCAAGTTGCTGGCGAGCTTTTAAGAGTTTAGCCTTATCCGGAGGGAGATCTAGTGCGGACGTTAACTGTTCGATAGATTTACTTTTTCTTATAGCCACCACCAAAAAGAATATGTACTCATGAATAATATTCATTAATAAATAAGCGTACTTTTCTGCCTCTTCAAATTGTTGCCCATTGTGAATTGCCATATTACGTTTCTTTCGCAAAAGCTCTAACTCAAGTCTGAGGTGAAATTTATCCTTAAATAAAATTAATGTTCTTGCAATTGTAACATCATAATTTTCTTTCCCTGTAAATGTTAATGACTCTAATAGTGACCACATAGCTAAAAATGAACTATTCATATTAGCAGTATCAAGAGAAACACAATAGCGATTCAATATTTCAAGAAAAAACTTTCGACTCCCGCAATCCTCAATACCACTAGATAGCTTATGATAAAAAACTTTAGCTCTCTCATAACTTTTAGAGACATCCAATGATGAAGTTTCATAGCTAAAATTTGGGTCAAACCAATAAAAAGGAGAAGCTTTATCGCCATTTTCCATATGAAGTGAGTGATATGGATATTTGGTTATCTTGTTGATTGGAGCAGGCTTCCCAAACGAAGTTCTAGTATTGTTATGATTAAAAAAAATATTAAATATTCCACGCCAATAGTCTAGTTGCTCAAGCGCAACCTCTGCTGCAGCGTGTTCGCACCTTGCGCACACTTCTATGACAACCCAAGAGTAACATTTTTGATTAATTTTAGGGTACACCGTATGTACCTCTTGAAAGTCATAACTTTTTTTAAATTTTTTTGGAAAATATTTCGAAATCGTTATTATAGATTTAGGAGTTTTAATCAAGCGCTTGCTTTTTAAACCAGTTATAGATACTGCAGTAATCAAATAGTATTTTTTTGATTCTTTTGCCAAATACTCTGCTTCTAACTTTTTTATTTGACCTCCGATATAACCACTTTGCAACTGTTCCATATCAGCTGCGTGCCAAACAGCATCATGTAATATTTGCTCTTTAACCGCATCAGGAACTTCAGAATCAAATCGGACTAACTCTTTTAGAAGCATTAGGTAATTATCAAACCGTCTCGAATTAAAAGCTGATTTAAAACTTTTTTTAGTTACGATCATTCCACACTGCTGGCCATCTTTTAATTTTAATTTCTCTATTCTGGAAAGAAGTTCATTAACAGAAGAAGAGTCGGTCCATTTTGACTTTGCCATTAAACATTCCTGATGATTATTGAATCTCAGTGTATGTTAATGGATTAGAGCTCTAAATACATAGATACTCAGTTAAAACAATTTGAATAAATAATTTGCAGTTTTCACGTATAAACATTTTTGATATCTAAGATTTTGACTTAATATAAAAAGTAGCACAGAGGTAGCACAGGGTAATTTCTGTTAGTAGGTGGTTACTTGGGAAGCTTGTAAAAATGGTGGCCCCTCCCAGACTTGAACTGGGGACCTAACGATTATGAGTCGTGTGCTCTAACCAACTGAGCTAAGGGGCCATTGTATTAGCGAAAGCTAAATTTTTTGATGTGTTTAGCAGATTTAACTGACTAAAGCGGGATGCAGTATAAAAAGTTTTTGTAACCTTGTCACTAGCAAAACCCTTTATTTTAACAATCACTAAATCAACTGCTCAAATAGTAAACTCTTTGTTTTTACAACGACCTTAAAGCATGCCGATTAGTTTCTAGCCTCCGACATTGTTCTAGATCAAATAGCTAAATCACTAAACTCGTTAAAATAGCCGCTCAATCAATTGCGGAGTGCTGACTGTGATAAATTTACCAAGCTGGGATCAATCTCTGATCAACAAGTACAATATTTCTGGGCCTCGATATACATCTTACCCAACGGCATTGTCTTTAGCTGACGGTTATAGCCAACAAGATATGATTAACGCGATTGCGGCTTCGAAAAGCCGTTCTTTATCCCTTTATATCCATATCCCTTTTTGCAGTCAGCTTTGTTATTACTGTGGTTGTAATAAGGTGATCACTCGTCATCAATCTAAAGCCGATTTATACCTAGATAATTTAGCGCTTGAGATTGCTGAACAAGCAACGCTTTTTGCCGATTATAACGTTGAGCAACTGCATTTAGGGGGGGGTACGCCAACTTTCTTATCGGCAGAGCAAATGAGCCGCTTAATGGCGTTGGTTGAGCAACATTTTAATTTTGCTGATGATGCCGAGCGCGGTATTGAGATTGACCCTCGTTCTTTAGCTGATGGCATGCTAGTACACCTACGTGAGCTTGGCTTCAATCGTGTTTCGTTTGGTATTCAAGATTTCAATGATGATGTGCAACTGGCAGTTAATCGTCCGCAAAGCGTGCAATCTGTAAAGGGTTTAATTAGTGAGGCTCGTGAACTTGGCTTTAAATCTATTAATGCCGATATGATTTACGGTTTGCCACTGCAAACACCAGAGAGCTTTAAAGAGACAATTGCACAGCTGATTGAGTTAAACCCTGATCGCGTGTCGGTATTTAACTATGCTCACTTACCAGATAGATTCGCTGCACAGCGTAAAATTAAAGACGCTGACTTACCGTCTGCGGGCGATAAGCTCACTATGTTCAAAAATACCCTTGAGCAGATGTTAGCGGCGGATTATCAGTTTATTGGTATGGACCACTTTGCCCGCAAAGACAATGAACTAGCAATTGCACAAAACGCAGGTCAGTTACACCGTAATTTCCAAGGTTACACAACGCATGGCCAATGTGACTTATTAGGTTTGGGTGTGTCATCTATTTCGCAAATAGGCAATGCCATTTTACAAAACGAAAAAGAGTTGAAGCACTATTACAAAGCTGTGCAAGAAGGCTATGGCAGTGCAATCTGTAAAGGTGTTGCTTTAACTGATGACGATACGTTACGTGCAGCGGTTATCAAACAATTGATCTGCCAGTTTGAGCTGGATATTCCAGCAATCGAAAAACAGTTTAATATTAACTTTGCCAGCTACTTCTGCGAGGCACTACAGGCACTCGACCCATTACTAGCTGATGGCTTGGTGTCTGTTAGCCAAGATAAGATCACGGTAACAGCTCGCGGTAATTTATTTATTCGTATTATTTGTATGTGCTTTGATGCGCACCTACAACAACAAATCAAGCAAACTCGTTTCTCACGAGTTATCTAGCCCAACAAAAAGCAGAGCCTAGGCTCTGCTTTTATTTTGCTTAAATCGCAGCATGTTTGTTTAATTGAATACTACGTTTTCGCTGCCTGGAGCGGCTTTAAACTCTTCAATTATACGTGCACAATCCGCTTTAATTTCATCGCTATGCTGCTCTTCAGCACGCCAGCGAGCGGTGTCCATTTTAAAAATCTCTTTTTTAGAGTATTTCTTACGGGCATCGTGCGTTGGCATATCTTTTACGACTTCGTACATTTTAAATATGCCAGGGTAGCGCTCACTTAGCTCAAACTCTTCAGCAAAGCTGTATTGAGAGATCAGCACCCAAATACGCAAGCAGCCTTCTGAGAACTCACATTGCTCTTCATTCATTGCACGGGCAATTAAATGAATGCTATCGGCTAGCTTTGCATTACGCTTTGCTTTTGATGCCGCAAGCTTTTGCTCATGCTCAGCTTGCTTCTTGGCGATAAGCTTATTTTGCTCTTTTAGTTTATACAGAAGTTGCCCTGCATAAAACGCAAGCCCTGCGATAATTGCCGCACCAATTACAATGGCAATAATCAAGGTTGTGCTCATCGCTCATCCTCATCTTCGTCATCAAACCATTCATTGGCTAAGTCATCAGATAAGTACTTATCGAAGTCAGATTCACCTTCATCAAATGAATCATCTTCAAAGTCATCTTCGTACTCGTCTTCATCTTCAATGCCTAATAACTCACACAGTGCTTGGTGGCGAGCAATACGGCTATTGAAGTACTTAGCATCTTTACCTGTTAATAACTCACCGCGCTCATGACGCTCAACCAGCTTAAGTAGACGCTCGTCATTCTCTAGCGCTTCTAACTCTTGCTCTGGTGTTAGTTCAGGCTCAGCCACTTTCTTAAGCTCAACCATAGGTTTTAAGTTGCGTTTCATTTCAACTTTCGGCTCAGCCTTAGGCGCAACTAAAGAAACCGGCTTTTTACTACCAACACGCTTATCTTTCGGTTGATTGTTTGCAGCAGTGTTTTTTGCATTTTGTGCATCAGGTGCATTTCGAGACCCAGGTTTAGCACCTTTGGTCTTTTTAACTCGCTGCTCTTTTAACGCGCGCATCTCTCTAAGCTTTTCTTTGCTTAGACGTACAGGACCATTCGATGGAATTTTACGCGACTTTTTCTTTCTACTCATATCTTGATCATCTCACTTAAGAGGTTGTGCACAACGCCTTTGTGGCATTGTAATGCTGGCATAACCAGAAGAATTCGATGTGCGGATGTGGTTGGTCAACTTGACGAACTGCGCACTTTTCATACTTTTAGTACAAACGGTGGCTATTGTAACAGGACAAATAAAAAGGCGGTAGAGAAAACATCTCTACCGCCTACTAATCTGAGCGCCAATTATCTGGACACTTCTCCCTTCGACTTTTTAGTCTTTATTATTTTTATTATTATTGTTTATCCATTTTGTTATTGTTTTAACCTTCCGTGTAGCATTCCATTTTGTTTTTATTATTAAACTTCCATGAGCTTTTATTATTCTCGGTCAATCCTGACGCTTTTTTGTTATTTCCTTTAGGACACCTAACCAGTGTCAACCCCTAAAGACTTGCCGCAGTCACTTTCCTTATTACATTGTCCATGTTGTTTTTGCTGTCTCAGCGACAGTGGTTAATTTACTCATTAATAATTTTGTTACAACTGATTTATATAATTTTTCTTACAGATAAGATATTGCAACAAGCTCAACTTATTTAATAACAAAGAGTTATGTATAAAATTGAAATAAAAATAAGATTTAGCTTACAGCTCGATATGGACAATGTCTCACAAAGGCGTGGGAGATTTCGACATGGTTTAAATACAAAAAAAGCAGCTTGCGCTGCTTTTTTCACACTAATCACATATTACTGCGGAATATTTCTACCCGCAATCAGACTTTAGTGTAAGCCACCTAAGTATTTTGAAAGTACTTCGATGTCTTTGTCTGTTAGCTTTTTAGCGATGTCTTGCATCATACCGTTTAAGTCGTTATTACGCGTACCATCACGGAATTTTTCAAGTTGTGACTTGATGTATTCTGGATGTTGGAACGAAACTTTCGGGAATTTAGCTAGTGATGTACCGTTACCACGAGGACCGTGACACGCAGCACATGCTGGAATACCACGCTCTGCATCACCGGCTTTATAAAGCTGCTGACCAACTTCTACTACATCTTTAGGTGTTGTACCTTCAGACATATTTAAAGAAGAGAAGTAAGCTGCTAGGTCTTTCATGTCTTGATCGCTAAGCGGCATAGCCATACCACTCATTACTGGATCCATACGACCTTCTTTGCCGCCAGATGTCATACCTAATTTAAACTCTTGTAATTGTTTATAGATATAATCTGCGTGTTGGCCTGCAATTTTAGGGTAGATATTAACCGGTGCATTACCGTCTGGGCCGTGACAAGCCGCACACGTTGCCGATTTCTCTTTACCTGCGTTTACATCGCCATCAAATGCTGTTGCGTTGCTTGCTGACAACGTACCAAGCAATATAGTTAAAGATAGTGCTATTTTTTTCATGGTGAATTCTCTGTTTCCGACCCTGTATCATCTACAATATGGATGTTGTGATTTCTATATTCTACACGATAATAAATTCTCTGGCACGTTTTCTGCCCACATTAAGCTCATAATTTATAGGGATTTGACTTAGATTAAGTTTATACCTAGTAATTTTCCTAATTTAAAGCCAATTTAGCACGCTTAAATACGCTTTTGAATGCTGCTTTAATAGTATAAAATACGTGCCTTAAGTGGAAATTAGCCACTGTTTGTTATTTTTTATAAAAGACTAGGAGAGCCTGTGCTCAAATCTCGTATCAAATATAATACTGCGTCCTTTGTTACCAGCGCACCTGATATCTCACGCTTACCTGCTGATACGGGGATTGAAGTCGCGTTTGCTGGTCGCTCTAATGCGGGTAAATCAAGTGCTTTAAACACGTTAACAGATCAAAAGTTAGCACGTACTTCTAAAACACCCGGTCGTACTCAGCTGATCAATACCTTTGAACTTGATGCCGATAAACGCCTTATCGACTTACCGGGCTATGGTTTTGCTAAAGTGCCTATCGAAATGAAGAAGAAATGGCAAAAATCGCTAGGTGAATACTTACAAAAACGTCAAAGCTTAAAAGGTATCGTTGTTTTGATGGATATTCGCCACCCGTTAAAAGATTTAGACCGTGACTTAATCGACTGGGCCGTGGGCAGCGAAATTCCAGTGCTGGCACTATTAACTAAAGCCGACAAGCTAAAACAGGGCGCGCGTAAAGCTCAAGTTTTACAAGTTCGTCGTGAGTTAAGTAGCTTAGATGGTGATATTACAGTACATGCCTTCTCTTCACTAAAAGGCACAGGCTTACCTGAAGTTGCTAAAAAGCTTGATGAGTGGTTCTTAGGGCCCATTGAAGCGCAAGCACCTGAGTCTGACGAACAACCAGAAGCTTAATCGCTTAGGCCAAGTAATAACGCTTGGCTAATGATTCTATATAGTAGCCCTGCTCGTCTGAGCAGGCTATTTCGGCCCACTGATAATAAACATTTCTCGATACCCTCGCAGCCAAGCCATGTGCTAATTGTAAGTAAGGCACACTGACACCTTCAAATTCTCTCAGTAATAGTGGTTGCTTTGCTGATACCAACCAAGCGCGCTGTAAATTATCGACACAACAAAGCGCAAGGCCTTGCTCTGTCTCTTCGAAACGCCAATCAACAATAATAAAAGGCACATCTTCGACTGTGATGGCCATTTTCTCGACGGGTGTTTTTAAAAAATAACTATCTGCTTCTTTGCAAAGCACAGAGGCAAAGAGTTTAACCATTGCCTCGCGCTTTATTTCACTGCCAGCATAAAACCACCGCCCTTGCACATCAATCAATATAGGCACTTGCCCACAGTTTTGTGGCTGCCATTGATCAAAAGGTTTATCGGGAGCCTGAAGAGCGGCTTCTAAGTCAGCAAGTGATTGCATTATTTTTCTTTATCTAGCGTCAAAGAAAATGTCACAGGAACAGCTGTTGCAATTGATGGTAAACCCGCAAGTTTTTGTAACTCACTAATACCTTCTGTTACTTTGAAGTCACTTGCATTAATAATCACCGGCGTAAACGATGAAACAGTCACATCGCCTTTCGGTGACATATTAGCAAGTACATCAATCGTTAGCTCTTTCTTGTTGCCATGAAAGTCTAATTCAGCTTTCAAACCTTTAAGCACATGTTGACCTGGTTTTAGCGTTAACAGCGCTTTGCTTAAATCAGCAGTTAACACTGCATTAGGAAATTTAGCTGTTTCAAATAACAACTTGGTCATGCGCTCATTACGGATAGGGATCAGAGTTTCAACCGATGTCAGATCGATCATCAACTTAAATTGACCTTGTTCGTTAAGTGTACCCGACACCTTTTTGAAATGATGCGCTTCTGCAACTGAATTCTTTTTGATAGACACAAAGCTCACATTGCTTTGCTCATTATTAACTTGCCAGTTTGCGCTGGCTAAAGGGGCAACTAAAATACTCGATAATGAAAAGGCAGCAATTGCCAAAGATTTAAACATAACGCATTCCTTCGAAAGTAAATAAGAATCACTTTGATGGTATCACTTACGTTAATTTGTGCAATGAATTGTATGATAAGAGAAAGAAAAAGCGACTCACTCAACAAGGAGTGAGCCGTTATAGCAAACTGGGGAGAAGCTATCAATACGTTGCACCCTTTCAGATGCATCATCAACAGGATGTCCTACAGGATGAGGACGGCGCGGACTTTAGCAAATACCAGATTAAAAATAAATTGCATAACGGCAGAAACAATACAAATTGATAAACATATAACGAAACACTAAAACCTTCTTTTCTTAT
This sequence comes from Pseudoalteromonas sp. BZA4, assembly GCF_040104395.1. Taxonomy (NCBI): domain Bacteria; kingdom Pseudomonadati; phylum Pseudomonadota; class Gammaproteobacteria; order Alteromonadales; family Pseudoalteromonadaceae; genus Pseudoalteromonas; species Pseudoalteromonas sp. BZA4. Next base: position 11,061 of record NZ_JBECOT010000015.1, on the reverse strand, counting down.
TTACTTAAAACTAACATTACAGCGAACCGTAATTTAGGGTATGGTGAATTAAAAGCACACTTAAATCAGGCTTTTTTAAGGCTTGTTAGTGATAAAAATTGCAGTAGAAGAGTAAAAGGTATGAAAAAAATCCCCTTAATTTTATTTGCTACCTTACTTTTTTTAATGACCCCCTACTGCCATGCCAAAAAAACAACGACACAATATCCGGTAATTTTAGTTCATGGGCTCATGGGGTTCGATAACCTACTCGGCCTCGATTATTTTTATAATGTGGCTGCAAGTCTCAACCAAGATGGTACCTTGGTGTTCACGCCAGCGGTCTCTGCTATTAATAGCTCTGAAGTAAGGGGCGAACAATTACTCACTCACGTAAAAGCAATTTTAGCACTGACAGGCGCCAATAAAGTAAACTTGATTGGTCACAGCCAAGGCGCGCAAACAGTGCGCTACGTTGCTTCAATCAGACCAGATTTAATTGCCTCAGTAACCAGTATTGGCGGTGCAAACTATGGCAGTGGCATTATTGATTTAATTAGACAAAAACTACCTGCAAATTCTCAAGCAGAACATACCGCGCGGTTCGTATTTGATGGGGTTGGTGAGGTCATTTCACTGCTCTCAGGCCACAGCCAATTACCGCAAGATACACTCGGTGCTTTAAGTAGCTTAAGTACACAGGGCGCTGACGTATTTAATCAAAAATACCCTGAAGGTTTACCAGAAAATAAGTGCGATCAAGGTCAGTTAGTTGCCGAAAATGGGGTGTACTATTTTTCGTGGAGTGGTACAGCAGCACTCACCAATATACTTGATCCAACCGACTTGCCCATGCTGCTTGGCTCGTTACTTATTTTAGGTAAAGATGATGGCCTAGTATCGCGCTGCAGCAGCCATTTAGGACATGTCATCAAAGATGATTATGAAATGAACCACTTAGATGAGATTAATCAGTTTATTGGTTTGCACAATTTTCGGGAAGTTGACCCTATTGAGCTTTATCGCGAACACGTAAAGCGGTTGCAGGAGTTGGGGTTTTAGTTAACGAGTAATGATTTATTTTTGGGTGAGTCGGGTCGCACGAAGCGATGTTCTATATATAGAAGCGATCAGCTTTCAGCCTTCAGCGGTCAGACGCGCGAAACAAGTTTCACGCCTACTTGTAGCAGCGGCTTTATGCCGCGACCCTTAAATTGGAAGCTAGATTCGAGATAAATACGGTATAACGGTCAAGCAAATCGCTAACTTTCAGTCTGAAAGCTGACGGCTGATAGCTGACAGCTCTCACCTATTGCGACTATTAGTGAGCCTGTTGCCAGTTGTCACCGCTGTCGGCTTCAACAATCAGAGGCACATCAAGAGTCGCGGCTTCAGACATTAGCTTACAAATTTCAGCTTTATAGTCGTCAACACACTCTTCTTTAATTTCGAACACTAATTCATCGTGCACTTGCATTAGCAACTTCACTGAACCTTCAGCTTGCGCGTTCACCCACTGATGAACTTTTAGCATCGCTTTTTTGATGATATCAGCAGCAGTACCTTGCATTGGCGCGTTGATCGCAGCACGCTCAGCGGCTTTACGACGAGCACCGTTACGGGCATTGATTTCTGGTAAATGTAAACGACGACCAAAAATCGTTTCTACATAGCCTTTATCAGCCGCTTTTTCACGGGTTGTTTCCATGTACTCAAGTACGCCAGGGAAACGCTCGAAGTATTTATCAATATAATGCTGTGCTTCATGACGTGGTACGTCTAATTGGCGTGATAAACCAAATGCCGACATGCCATAAATTAAACCGAAGTTAACCGCTTTCGCTTTACGACGCATATCGCTGGTAACCTCTTCAAGGCTAACCCCAAAGACTTCTGCCGCCGTAGCACTGTGTACATCTAAACCATTCGCAAACGCAGTGAGTAGGCCTTTATCTTGTGATAAATGCGCCATGATACGTAATTCAATTTGGCTGTAATCGGCAGCCACAATTTTATGGCCAGGTGCAGCAATAAATGCTTCACGAATACGACGACCCTCTTCTGAACGAATTGGAATATTCTGTAAGTTAGGATCCGTTGAGCTTAAACGCCCTGTTGCTGTTACAGCTTGATGGTAAGAGGTATGCACTCGCTTAGTGCGCTCATCAACCATTAGCGGAAGCTTATCTGTGTAGGTTGATTTAAGTTTAGATAAACCACGGTGCTCAATAATCACTTTTGGTAATGGATAATCATGAGCAAGTTCTTGCAATACTTCTTCTGCTGTCGAAGGTGCACCCTTAGGTGTTTTCTTGATAACAGGCAGCTCAAGTTTTTCAAACAAAATAGCTTGCAGTTGCTTAGGTGAGCCTAAGTTAAATTTTTCGCCTGCAATATCATAAGCTTCTTGCTCAAGCTCTAACAGGCGCTCGCCTAAACGTTGGCTATGAGCTGCCAGCATGTTGCTATCAATTGCAACACCAGTACGCTCAATATCAGAAAGCACTGTGACAAGTGGTAACTCAATATCTTCGAATACTGACTTCAACTGGCTATCAGCATCAATTTTTGGCCATAACACTTGGTGAAGACGTAGCGTTATATCGGCATCTTCAGCAGCATAAGGCGCCGCTTTTTCTAGCTCAATTTGGTTAAACGTTAACTGCTTTTTACCTTTACCGGCAATATCTTCAAAGCTGATATTTTTGTGGCCTAGGTATTTCAGTGCCAACGAGTCCATATCATGACGGCTACCTACACTATTAAATACATACGACTCCAACATAGTGTCGTATTTGATACCCTTTAACTCGAAGCCCGCATTTGCTAACACGCTTTTATCGTACTTAAGGTTTTGTCCCACTTTCGCTTTGTTTTCGTCAGCTAAGATTGGGCCAATTTTTGCCATTACGGTTTCTAAGCTTAATTGTTTTGGCGCATCAGGGTAATCGTGAGCAACTGGAAGATAAGCCGCTTCACCGGCTTTAACCGCAAAGCTCATACCAACCAATTGCGCTTGCATATAATCAAGGCTGGTTGTTTCAGTATCAAAAGCAAACAATTCAGCGTCATTTAACTGCGCCACTAAGGTATCTAGCTGCTCTTCAGTTAAAATAGTTTCGTAGTGTGCATCAGCAACTTTTGGTAGTTCGTTAGCTTCAGTTGGCAAATCTAAATGCGTATCAGCGTCTTTAGGGTTATCAAGTAGTTCAGCTAACCAACGGCGGAACTCACACTCACCATAAAGTGCAATCAGTTCGTCACGATTAGGCTCTTGCAGCTTAAAGGTTTCAAGATCTGACTCAACCTCAACATCACACTTAATTGTTGCTAATTCATAGCTAAGTGGCAGATGATCAAGTGCAGCAGCAAGTTTTTCACCAATCTTGCCTTTAATTTCACCTGCATGATCAATGACACCTTGCAATGATCCATATTTTTGTAACCATTTCACTGCTGTTTTTGGACCACAGCCATCAACACCTGGGATGTTATCGACCTTGTCACCCATTAAAGCAAGGTAATCAATGATCAACTCAGGACCAACGCCAAACTTCTCAACCACGGTTTCTGGATCTGAAATGCTATCTGTCATGGTATTGATCAGCGTGACATGTTCATTAACAAGCTGCGCCATATCTTTATCGCCAGTTGAGATCAGTACATGACGCTGCTGCTCTGACGCTATACGCGCAAAGGTACCAATAACATCGTCAGCCTCAACACCTTCAATACTAATCAGCGGGAAACCCATTGCTTTAATAATGTTATGTAGTGGTGCGATCTGTGTGCGTAAGTCATCCGGCATTGGCGGACGATTCACTTTGTATTCACTGTACATGTCATTTCTGAAGGTTTTACCCTTGGCATCAAATACCACCACCATGTGCGACGGATCATATTGCTTGATCAAACTCTTAAGCATATTAACTACGCCATAGATTGCGCCTGTCGCTTCACCTTTTGAATTAGTAAGGTGCGGTGGCGAATGGTATGCACGGAATAAATAAGAAGAACCATCTACAAGAATAAGTGGATTTTCAGGGATCTGAGCCATGGTGAAATTGGATCCTAATTGAATAACATTAAATTGTTTGTAAGCATGCCATAAGGCCATGAAGAAAACGACTGTGAATTATTAACCAATAAAGGTTTATGACAGAGCAAGCTGTGGATAACTTTGTAGATAACAGACAGAGCTAATTCTCCCGAAATAAAAAAACATTTAGGAAAATCTTATAAGTTCATGTTTTGATTTAAAAAGATATTACGGCGTTCTTTTTTTATTATTTTTGTCCGATGTGGAAAACGGTTTTAGTAGCGATAACCTTTTGCTTATTCGATACCGAATTAACATCCCTTTTCATAACCGGAGGAGTATTCTAGCATAATGGATCAAAGATCATAGCGATCCTTTATACTTTTTTTTTCGTTAGTAATTTATAAAAAGGCATAAACAGCTATTCATCACGCTTTGCGAGTTATCAAGCGACGAAAATTTTTTATTTTGTCGCCATGCTCGTATCCTTGTTAAACTAAAGCTAGTCGCATTAAGGAGAGTTCAAAAATGAAAAAAGTTGCTGTAATTTTAGCTGGTTGCGGTGTTTACGACGGCGCAGAAATCAATGAAGCCGTATTAACCTTATTACATATCGCAAAAGCAGGCGCGAGCTATCAATGCTTCGCACCCGATATCGAACAAATGCACACCATTAATCACCTAACCGGTGAAGAAATGACACCTAATCGTAATGTGCTAGTTGAAGCCGCACGTATTGCCCGTGGTGAAATTAAAGCGCTCACTGAGCTAAATGTAGATGAATTCGATGCCTTGATCGTACCAGGTGGTTTTGGTGCCGCGAAAAACCTATCTGACTTTGCAGTAAAAGGCGCAGATGCCCAAGTTCAAGGTGATGTACTAACAACTGCAAAGGCCTTTGTCGATGCCAACAAAGCAGCTGGTTATATGTGTATTGCTCCTGCCATGCTGCCGCTTATTTATGGCAAAGGTGTAAAAACAACCATTGGTAACGATGCAGACACCGCTGCCGCTATCGAGCAACTTGGCGGAGCGCACCAAAGCTGTGCTGTTAATGATATCGTTGTCGATTCTCAGCATAAAGTGGTCACAACCCCAGCCTATATGTTGGCCCAAAGCATTTTAGATGCTGATGCGGGTATCGAAAAATTGGTTAACAAAGTATTAGAGCTTGCTTAAACATCAAGCTAAGAGCCAGTATTTAATGCTGGCTTTTCTTGCGCTAACGCAAAAAAATGACGGTTTTTCTCAAGAAAAAGCCTTTTAGATCATTTTATAAATTGTGGCTTAGCGTTATAATCGTTCTAATTTCCGTCAGATATCGTGATTGATCACGTTCAAATCGAAGTGAGCAAGGCAAAATGAAAAAACTATCAGCTGCATTATTACTGCTAGCAACAACGGCATATGCACAAGCGTATGACAACTCTTTGACTGAAGATGCAATTAAAAAGCGTCTAGCGCCAATTGGTTCTGTATATCTAGAAGGTGATAAAGCTGCGGTCGCTGCTGAACCTACAGGTCCTCGTTCTGGTGAACAAGTTTACCAAGCAGCATGTTTTGCTTGTCATGGCACTGGCGCACTAGGTGCACCTAAATCAGCTGATGATTGGGCTCCTCGTATTGCTAAAGGCATGGATACATTACTTAACCATGCAATCAACGGTTTCAACGCGATGCCTCCTAAAGGTACGTGTATGGACTGTTCTGATGAAGAGATCAGCGCTGCTATCGATTTCATGACTAGCAAGTAACAGTTTAAAACTAATACTAAGGGCTTAATTTTATTAAGCCCTTTTTTGTGCCTGCTTTTAGCCGCTAGACTAATGCTGTAGCCAAATACGCCCCATCATAAATTACTATTTTGTTAACACCTGTTACTTGACGATCTAATAAAAAAGTGGAACTATAAAGGACGAAATTTAAACAACAATAAGATCTGGTTCTAAATCATTGGAAGATTCAGCAACACACATTGATAAGCTAGGCCGTAAAAATGCTCGCTTAAAATCGCTTTTACAAAAGTATAAGCAATCACATCACTTGCAACATGCTCTTTTACAATTATCAGAGCAAGCAAGTACTGTTGCCGAATTAACCCTGCTCTACCCTGCTATCCACAACATTCTACAAGACTATATCCCAAGTAAAAACTTCTTCGTTGTGTTGCATAACCCGGTTTACGATAACCTTGAGCTATCTTATTTTGCCGATGAAAAAGATGGTCTTTCAGTACCGTTAAAATATGAGCAGTACTTTAAAGAAGGCCTCACGGGTTACGTATTTAAACAAGGTAAAACCTGTTACTTTACCAAACAACAAACAGAGCAAGCGGTTGAACAAGGCTTACTTAAATGCTTTGGTACGCCAGCTGAGCATTGGGTTGGGGTGCCCGTCTATCGCGATAAAGTCATTATTGGCGTCATGGTCGCGCAAAGCTATGACAATAAGCAAGGCTATTCGGAGCAGCAAATAGAGTTGCTCGAAGCGATGTCATTGTATTTAGCGACAGCGATTGAGCGAGTTAAAAAACGTGAGCTGCTCGAATCTGAAGTAAAAATTCGCACCCGTGCACTGACACAAAGTAACCAAGCACTTAACGACGAAATTCAACAACGTAAAAGTGCGCTAGAACGCCAACAGATCTTATTTAAAATATCAGAGCTGGCAACGCAAAGTAAAAACCTCGACGATGTATATCAGCATGTTCATAACATTATAAAAAATATTACCTACGCAGATAACTTATACATCGCATTGTATGACCAACAGTCACATTGGTTGAGTTTTCCTTACTGCGTCGATGAATTTAACGATAATGGTAAACCAAGGCCATTTGCTAAAGGCTACAGTGAACTGGTGCTCAGCACTGAAAAGTGCCAAGTCATAGACAGTGAAAGAGCAAAGGAGCTTATCAAGCTAGGCGTAGTAGAAAGACCCGTTAATGTACCACCAGAGCGCACCGCGACGAGTTGGTTAGGTGCTCCGCTGAAAACCTCGCAAGGCGTTATAGGCCTCATTGTTTGCCAAGCTTATAACAATAAACATGAATTTAGTCAGGATGATTGTGAGCTAATCACCTTTGTATCGCATCAAATTGCTAATGTTATTCAAACTCACCTAGCAAACCAAGAGTTAAAGCTTAGTCACCAAAAGCTTGAGCACCGGGTCACTGAAAAAACCAAAGAACTTCGCCAAGCCAATATGCACCTGCAAATGCAAATTGAAGAGCGTAAAAAAATAGAACAACAGCTGTACCACGATGCACACCATGATTCACTAACCAGTTTACCGAATCGCAGTTTATTCTTAACTCAACTCGAAAAAACATTGCAGCACTACCAGCGCTACCCAGAGCAGCAGTTTGCAGTGCTATTTATTGACCTTGATAAGTTTAAAGACATCAACGATCACCTTGGTCACCAAGCAGGCGATCAATTTTTAATTGGTGTTGCCGAGTCTTTCTCGCATTGTATTCGTGAGCATGATTTGCTTGCACGTTTAGGTGGTGATGAGTTTGTGATATTGCTCACTCACTTAACAGAGCAACAGCAAGCCCAAGATGTTGCCAAACGTATTATCGAAATTATGAGAAAACCTTTCTGTATGAAGGGTCAGTGCATTCAAAGTGGTGCAAGTATTGGTATTACCTACTCAAAACCAAGCTACAAGCACACCGATGAAATTATACGTGATGCGGATGCAGCCATGTATTACGCGAAAAATGCAGGCCGTAATCGCTTTGAATGTTTCCATCCGCTGCTTAATGCCAGCAATGTACAGCATGATGCTGACAATATGCATCACTTAGATGATTTGCCTATGCACTTTAGAAGTGCCGAAATCATTACCTTGGATGAGCAAACTCGTGCAGAGTCTTTACTCGAAGCATTTGGTGAACACCCAGTACTTGGTAGCACCAGCTTTGAAGTACTTAAGAAGTTTGCAACCGATAGAGTTCAGCACTTTGAGGTTGAACTTAATTTACTCAAACAAGCCTTCAGCTTAGTAAGTGACAGTAATCTAGAAAAAGTACTGTTCCCTTGCTCTGGTTTAGTTCTTGAACGTATTAATTTTCAAGCACTGTGTAAGCTATTAAAAGCCCACGATGCAAATAGAATGTGTTTATTATTCAATGAACAAGAAATTCGTTATGCATCAGCAGTACAAATTGAAAATTTAAAAAACTTGGTCACACAAGGATTTTCGATTGGTTTGAATGAATTTGCTAAAGATCGCTGTGAATTAAACTTACTGACTGAGTTTCAATTCGATTACTTGTTATTAAGTTCAACATTCAGTAAACGTGTACTACAGCAAGAAAACTATCACCTACAACTGCAAGGTGTGCTGGCGATTACTAAGCTGCAAAATATCCAAGTAATCGCGAAAGGCCCGTCAATTTTTAACTACCGCACCTTACTCGATAAGCACGGATTGTCATTGTTTATTGGTAAGCAACATGCGCTGGCGCCCTTCGAACACGAAGCACCGAGCGCACAATTTATTACTTCTTAAGCATTGCTCTTAGATTAGCTACTCGAGCTTGGCCTTTTTCCATGCGCTCAGCCTGTGAAGAGGGTGGCTTTTTCGCTTCGAAGGCTAAATCATCTTGTGGTAACTCTTGCACAAAGCGACTGAGCTCAGTATCTGACGTTTCACCAAATTGACGACGTAACTTAGCATAAGTCATTACCAGCTCTTGCTGTGCACGCGTAATACCTACATAAGCAAGACGACGTTCTTCTTCAACGTTATCTTCATCGATACTTACTTGGTGTGGTAATAAACCCTCTTCCATGCCAACCATGAACACATACGGATACTCCAAACCTTTTGAAGCATGCAGTGTCAATAATTGTACCGCGTCAGATTCGTCTTCTTCTTCGTTACGCTCAAGCATATCGCGCAAGGTCAATTTACTAACCACCTCAGCAAGGTTCAGCGGCGGGTTGTCTGCGTCACCTGTTAGCATGTCGGTGATCCAACGATAAAGCTCTGAAACGTTTTTCATGCGCATTTCAGCGGCTTTTGCACTCGGTGATGACTCATAAAGGTATGCTTCGTAGTTAATTTGCCTAACTAACTCTTTCACAGCTTCAAGGGTATCGCCCCGTACCGCATTATCAGAAAGCTCAACCACCCAGCGGGCAAAACCAGCTAAAGCATTAAAACCACGGCCCTTTAATCTGTGCGCAAGCTCAGGCTCAAAACAGGCAGCAAATAAGCTGATATGCTTTTCATTAGCAAGGGTGCCGAGCTTTTCAAGTGTGACCGTACCAATCTCACGGCGTGGCGTATTAACAATACGTAAAAAGGCATTGTCGTCATCTTGGTTCACCAATAGGCGTAAATACGCCATGATATCTTTAATTTCTGAACGTGAGAAAAATGACATGCCGCCGCTGATTTTATAGGGAATACGGTTGCTCATAAGTGCTTTTTCAAACACGCGCGCTTGGTGGTTACCACGATATAAAATCGCGTAATCTTTATAGCTGGTGCGCTTCATGAATTTATGAGAAATGATCTCTGCCACTACTCGCTCTGATTCATGCTCTTCATCACGACAACCAATCACTTTGATAGGCTCACCATAGCCAAGCTCACTGAATAGCTTTTTATCAAACTCGTGAGGGTTATTGGCAATCAAAATATTCGCCGCTTTTAGAATTCGCCCTGCGCTTCGGTAGTTTTGTTCAAGCTTAATTAAACGTAGGCCCGGAAAATCTTTACTCAATAGCACAAGGTTTTGTGGCTTAGCACCGCGCCAAGAGTAAATAGATTGGTCATCATCGCCTACCACGGTAAAACGAGCTCGTTCACCCACTAATAGCTTAACCAGCTGGTACTGACTGGTGTTGGTATCTTGATACTCATCCACCAGCAGGTAACGAAAACGCTGTTGCCAACGCTCACGCGCTGTGGCATTTTGGCTTAGTAACAAAGTAGGGATCATGATCAGATCATCAAAATCAAGGGCATTATAAGCACGTAGTTGATTTTGATAACGCGCATACAGCTGAGCAAATAAGGCTTTTTGCGGCTCACGGGCTTCGCGAACAGCACGCTCTGGCAGAATCAATTCGTTCTTCCAGCTACCTATTTGCATTTTTAGTAGGTTGAGTAGATCTTTATCTTTTTTAAGTTCTTCTTCGGTCAGCTCAGCTAGTAACTGGTTGGTATCTTGATCATCAAACAACGAAAAACCAGGTTTAAAACCTAACGTCGTTAACTCTTTTTTGATGATCTCAAGCCCAAGGGTGTGAAACGTTGAAACCCATAAGCCTTTCGACTCTTGTTTACCCAGTGTTTGCGTTACACGCTCGCGCATTTCTTTTGCCGCTTTATTGGTAAAGGTTACCGCCGCAATATTGCGCGCTTGATACTCACACTTTTGCACCAAGTAAGCGATTTTATTAGTAATAACACGCGTTTTACCAGATCCCGCACCGGCTAATACCAGACACGGTCCACTGATATACTTTACCGCTTCATCTTGTTTTGGGTTGAGTTTCATAAGCCCCTAAAGAAATTATCCAAAGACAGGACGGGCAATTTTACCGTAATCACTACACTACGCCTAGCCAATAAGGTAAGATTGTTTTTTTACGTGACTCAAGGGACGAAGATGATCAACCCAGCAAAACTTGAAGAAATCGCTAAGCAAATTACTGACAACATGCCGCAAGGCGTGAAAAACCTTGCCGAAACAGTTGAAGGCAAAACAAAGCAAGCTATTCAAAACAAACTTGCTGAGATGGACTTTGTAAGCCGTGATGAGTTTGATATTCAAAGCCAAGTACTTATTCGTACTCGTGAAAAACTCACTGAGCTTGAAGAGAAAGTTGCATTACTCGAGCAGCAACTTGCTAGCAAACAAGACGAACAATAAAAAAGGAGAGCGAATTAGCTCTAATGCCGATCAGTTAAGCAATTGACATTTGGCATAATAGGATCAAAATCCGATGATCACAGGTCATCGGATTTTTTTTATGCCCCTTAGTCATAGCTTCGCCAATATTTCATCATTTATCGATTCT
>NZ_JBECOT010000014.1:0-82642 GCF_040104395.1 Pseudoalteromonas sp. BZA4 | reverse complement strand
GAGGATCTGTAATTGAATTAAAATGTTTCAGAAAAGTAGTGCTCATATTTATGCGACCAAGTAATTATTATGCCTTGATCTGATCACTACTTGCTCTATAAGTTCAATTTATAATGATCTTGCCGTGTTGTTAAAGCAATCTCACCATCGATATGAATATCGCGCTGCGGGAATGCAATGGTAATGTTATTTTCGGCAAATACTTTATAAATGCTAAAACGCAGCTCACTGCGCACTTGGCGAAGCGGTGCTTCTGATTCAGCACATACCCAGAAAATAGCGCTAAAAGTTAAAGAGCTATCAGCAAAGTCATCAAATAACACAGATGATGCAGGTGTTTTTAAAATGGCAGGGTGATCATCAAGAATTTGCTTCATCAGCTTCTCTACAAGCACCACGTCTGAACCATAAGCAACACCAACATTCACAAACGAACGGGCATTACGGTCAATTAAGGTCCAGTTAGTTACCGTGTTTTCTAATAACTGGCTATTTGGTACTAGCATATGCACCCCATCGTTACGACGGATACGAGTAGAACGGGTATTAATTGTCTCAACGACTCCTTTAGCTGTGCCCACTTCTAAAAAGTCGCCAATACGAATTGGTCGCTCCCACATTAAAATCCAACCACTAATAAAGTTATTGATAATGTTTTGCGCACCAAAACCAACACCAATTGCAATGGCACCAGAAACAAATGCAAACGCCGTTAGAGGAATATTGAGTACCTCTAGTGAGGTAAACACAAGCACAGCAATAGTAACGACAAGGTAAATACGGGTAAATAAGTGAACCGCGTCAGGGCCTAGGTTTTTTGCCAGTAATGCTTTTTTGATTAATCGACCAATCCAGGTAACCACAAACCACATTAAAAACAGCACCAAAGGCACTTGAATTACTTTTAGTACAGTAATTTGCACATCGTTGTAGGTGAACAATACAAACGATAATGCAGATTGCAGATCAGCAAGGGTCATAAATTAACATTCCTAGTAAAAATCAGTTTGGTTCAGTTGTGACTAAGTTTAGCACGGCATAATAGGTGAAAACTTGGTAAATACTAAGTTCTTTATGCGCAATATGCGCTAATTATTAACTATTTTAGCCTACAGCTGCTATATACATAGAGAGAGCTTGAGGTTTCACAGGCTTTGAATAGCACGAGGAGAACACAATGTCACAAATGACACTCACACAAAAACTTGCCACTTTACAACCCTTGGTTGATCTAAACTTATTTGAATCAAGTTTAGAGTACCGTAACCGCATCTTAAACTTACTTGCTGAGCAGGAGCACTCACTGAATTTAATTAACAAAGAGTTTGGCAACGCTATGCCAGAAAGCTTTGGCTCAGAGAAAAAGTTTGTGTTGGGTTACAACTAACCTATGGTGATTTATTACCAACAAGATTTAAACTGGCAGCTAGTGCCACTTTTTACTTAAGTGAGCCATTAATACACAATTGATGGCTTTTTACACATTTTTATCCCTCAACAGCTTTATTTGCGTTCAAATTCCCCATTCAGACGACAAACTTGATTGTTTCTAACCAAAAATTTGATAAGTTAGAAAAGATTTATCCACATTTTTGGAGCTCTCATGCGTAAGACCTTAGTAGCAACTACGATTGCTAGTGTGCTTTTATTATCTGCTTGTAGTTCACAACAAGCCGACACTCAAACTCAAGTTGAAACTGCCGCTGAAACACAAACAGCTAATGTTGAAAACGTTCTTTTCAAGCCAAGCCCTTTACAATACATGGCCCCTGAGTTTGATAAAATTTCGACTAAAGACTACGAGCCAGCGTTTGAAGCAGGCATCGCACAGCAAAAAGCTGAAATTGCAAAGATTGCAAACAACCCAGAACCAGCAACATTTGAAAATACCCTTGTTGCAATGGAGTACTCTGGTGAGCTATTAGACCGCACGTCTGCGGCATTTTTTAATTTATCAGGTTTAATCTCTGACAGTGAGTACCAACGTATCGCCGCTAAAATGGCGCCGATTATGTCAGCTCACACTGATGACATTTACTTAAACAAAGCTTTATTTGCTCGCGTACAAAGCATTTACGACAACAAAGCGTCTTTAAATGCTGAAGATCAACGCCTTGTTGATTACTACTACAAAAAGTTCGTTAACGCGGGTGCAAAACTAACTGAAGCTGAAAAGGCAAAAATGCGTGAAATCAACGCAGAGCTTGCCAAGCTTTCAACTGAGTTTTCACAAAATATCTTAAAATCATTTAAAGAAGATGTGATTTTAGTTAAAGATAAAAGCGAATTAGCGGGTTTATCTGAAGGTGAAATTGCAAGCCTTGCAGCTGCAGCCAAAAAAGCAGGTAAAGAAGGTTACATGATCACATTGGTGAACACGACTCGCCAACCTATCTTACAAAGCCTTGAAAACCGCAAGCTTCGTGAAAAGATTTGGACAACTTCTTCAACGCGTGCACAAGCAACAAACAGCCCTATCATCATCAAAGAAACTAAGCTACGTGCTGAAAAAGCGGCATTACTTGGTTATAAAGACTGGGCTTCGTATGTAATGACTAATCGTATGGCGCAAACAACTGAAAATGTTTACGGCATCCTTGATGACTTAGCGCCGAAAGCGGTTGCTAAAGCAGAAGCAGAAGCAGAGCAAATCCAACAAGTAATCAAAAAGTCAGGTGAAACATTTGCGCTTCAACCTTGGGACTGGGCGTTTTACGCTGAAAAAGTTCGCCAAGAGAAGTACGACTTAGACCCAGCTTTAGTTAAGCCTTACTTTGAAATGCAGTCAGTGATCCACGACGGTCTATTCTTTGCGATGAATAAACTTTACGGCATTACCTTTAAAGAGCGTAAAGACCTACCGGTTTATCACGAAGACGTCATGGTGTTTGAAGTATTTAACGAAGACGGTAGCGCTATTGGCCTATTCTACATGGACCCTTACGCACGTGAAGGTAAACGTGGTGGTGCCTGGATGAGTGCCTATGTTAGCCAAAGCGGTCTTAAAGACACTATGCCTGTGATCTACAACGCGCAGAACATTCCTAAGCCAGCTGAAGGTCAACCTACACTTATGACTTTCTCTGAAGTAACGACTATGTTCCATGAGTTTGGTCATGCTGCGCACGGTTTATTCTCTGACGTTAAATACCCAAGCTTAGCGGGTACAGCCACTGCTCGTGACTTTGTTGAGTTCCCTTCGCAAGCACACGAAGACTGGAATATTGAACCAACAGTACTGGCAAACTATGCCAAGCACTACAAAACAGGTGAACCAATTCCAAAAGCGCTTTTAAACAAAGTACTTGAATCACAAAAATTCAACCAAGGCTTTGATACAACTGAGTATTTAGCTGCGGCACTACTTGATATGGAATGGCACTCATTTGGTGTTGATGCTGACATTACAGACGTTCAAAAGTTTGAACATGATGCATTAGACAAGCACGGTATTGCATATTACCCAGTACCACCACGTTATAAGTCTTGCTACTTCAGCCACACCTTTGCCGGTGGTTACTCAGCAGGTTATTACGCTTACCTTTGGACTGAAGTATTCGCAGCAGATGCGTTTGCACACATGACTGAAGAAGGTGGTTTAACACGTGAAAACGGTGATAATTTCCGTAAAGAGATTTTATCAAAAGGTAACAGCCGCGACTTAATGCAAAGCTACATTGAGTTCCGTGGTCAAAAACCAACAACAGACGCACTATTAAAGCGTCGTGGTTTAGTTGAATAATCACCATGATGTTTAAAGTATGAGGGGAACCCCTCATACTTTTTAAGTACCAATTAAACTTTCACCCCACTTTTATTCCTATTCACCTCAAAGCCATTGTCAGTTAACTCGTTTTTGCTAATCTCAAAGAAAAACACGAGTTCACACATGAAAAACACTTTACTTTTAGGACTTTGCTCAGCTTTAGCTGCATGTTCATCACCCCCAAATCAGCGCGCTGACATCGTGATAGAAAACGCCCAAATTATTGATATGCAAACTGGGGCTATCTCAGCAAAGCAATCACTTGCCATTCGCGATGGAATTATCATCAAACGTAGCGATAAACCTTTAAGTAGCCACTATCAAAGCTCAACATTGATTGATGCCAAAGGTCAGTATGTCATGCCTGGTCTATGGGATATGCATGTCCACTTTGGTGGTGGTGATGAACTTATTGAAGAAAATAAACAGCTATTGCCACTGTATTTAGCCTACGGCGTAACAACTGTTCGTGATGCTGCGGCTGATTTGAGTGAATCTGTACTTAGCTGGCGTGAACAAGTAAAACAAGGTCAGTTAGTGGGCCCAACTATTTTCACCTCAGGCCCGAAATTAGAAGGTAAAGGGTCTATTTGGCCCGGTGATTTAGAAGTAGAAACGACTGAAGAAATGCATGCTGCATTGGATCTATTAGACAGCATGGACGTTGATTTTATCAAAATTACCGACAGCGCTTTAACGCCTGAGCTCTACATAAAAGCCGTGCATGAGGTTAAAAAGCGTGGTTATCAAATTTCGGGGCATATTCCATTTTCATTGTCTTTGACTGATGTCTCCAAGGCGGGTCTTGATGCGATTGAGCATATGACCTATATGCTTAAAGCTGCGGCTAAAAACGAAGCAGATATTTCTGCAAAGGTTGCTTCAAAAGAGCTGAGTTATCGCACTGCGCTGCCTATTATCACCGCGCAGTTTGATGAACCGACAGCTATTGAGAAGTTTACGGTTCTTGCTAACAACGACACCGCCGTGGTGCCAACCTTGATTGGTGGCAAAATAACGGCTTACATTGATGAAGACAATCATCAAGACGATGCCTATTTAGATTATTTAGGTAAAGGTTTAAAAGCGACGTATCAATGGCGAGTTGATAGAGCTAACAAAGACACCCCTGCACAAATCAAACAGCGCAAAGAGCGTTTTATTAAAACCGCCCAGTTACTCCCTATCGCCCAACAGGCAGGTGTGAGCATTATTGCAGGCACAGACGCGGGCTTTTTAAATTCGTATATTTATCCGGGGCTTTCTTTGCACCAAGAACTGAGTATTTTTACTGAATATGGCCTAACACCACTGCAAACACTACAAGCCGCAACACTCGCGGGGCCTAAATTTTTAAATAAACAACAGCAATATGGTGCCCTTAGTGAAGGCAAAGTAGCCGATCTCATTTTGCTTTCAGAAAACCCGCTTGTTGATATTCGTAATACACAAACGCTAAAGGGTGTTGTCTCGCACAGCACGTTTTACGATAGCAACGCACTTGAGCTATTAAAGCAACAAGCAAAAGCCTTTGTTGCCAGCCAACCCTAACCCCCCATTGCCCATGACCGCGTATTATCCGTCATGGGCAATTTTAATTTTCAGCCATCTCATATACACTGCCCTTTTTGCACATAACTCGAATAACATGACCTACTTATTTGCTGTAACCCTGCTTTGGGCCTTTTCGTTTAGTCTTATTGGTGTTTATTTAGCAGGCCAAGTGGATGCATGGTTTAGTGTGTTAATGCGCATTGGCTTGGCAACTTGCGTGTTTTTGCCCTTTTTACACTGGCGTAAAACTCCTAAAGCCTTAGCACTGAAGCTCATGGCAATAGGCGCAGTACAGCTTGGTGTGATGTACAGCTTCTATTACCATTCGTTTTTGTACCTTAGCGTGCCCGAGGTACTGCTATTCACGGTAATGACGCCACTTTACATCACTTTGTTAAACGATTTGCTTGAAAAGCGTTTTAATGCCAAGTTTTTATTCGCCGCAATGCTAGCTATTTTAGGTGCCGTTGCTATTCGCTATGAAGGCGTCGATGAAAACTATCTCATTGGTATGCTAATGGTTCAGGCTGCTAATATTTGCTTTGCTACCGGTCAAGTAACTTACAAACGTTTAATGCAAGATGAGCAACTCCCCCACTCTCGGGTGTTTGCTTGGTTCTTCATTGGCGCTTTAATTGTCGCACTAATTTGTTACGGCTTATTTGGTGATACCAGTAAGCTACCCACCACAACGACACAATGGGGCGTGTTAATTTACTTAGGCACGATTGCTTCAGGGCTTGGTTATTTCGCGTGGAATAAGGGCGCAACTACTGTCAATGTAGGTGCCTTGGCCGTAATGAATAACCTACTGATCCCAGCAGGGATCATCGTTAACATTGTGATTTGGAATCGTGATGCCGATATCATCAAGCTTGCCATCGGCGCTGCGATTATCTTATTAGCACTTATTATAAATCAGAAACTTAATAAAACTGCCACGGAGTCATGATAGGCTAAACTCTATTCGATTAGAGGGATGCTGTTATGCGCGCACTGGTTTTATGTTGTTTAGTTTTCGTTATTCAAGGCTGTAAGAATCTGCCTGTGGATCAGGCAGTGCAAGTAGGTGCTAGGCCTTACTATTTAATCGACAAGATGACAGATGGGCCGTTAAAGCAGCAACTTGCTGAATGCGGTAATGGCCCTTTCTATAAAACTGATTTTGTAATTGGTCATCGCGGTGCCCCCATGCAGTTTCCTGAGCACAGCAAAGAGTCATATTTAGCCGCTGCAAGAATGGGCGCTGGCGTACTTGAATGTGACGTCGCCTTTACTAAAGACAAACAACTCGTGTGTCGCCATTCACAGTGTGATTTACACACCACTACCAACATTTTAGCGATTCCTGAGCTCGCTGCAAAATGCAGCCAACCTTTTACTCCGACCAAAGACGGCCAACCAGCTCAGGTTAAATGCTGCACCAGCGATATCACCCAAGCTGAGTTTTTAACCTTAAAAGCTAAAATGGATGGTGCCAACCCAAACGCCAAAACGGTCGCTGAATATATGCAAGGAACACCAAGCTGGCGCACTGATTTATACGCAAACAGTGGCACTGTTATGACCCACCAGCAAAGCATTAAGTTATTCAAATCACTGGGTGTAAAAATGACACCCGAGCTAAAAAGCCCAGAAGTTAGCATGCCATTTAACGGTTTTAGCCAGCAAGATTATGCGCAAAAAATGCTTGATGAGTATCGAGATTTAGGTGTGAATAGCCAAGATGTTTATCCGCAATCATTTAATCTTGAAGATGTGAAGTATTGGCTAAACAATCACCCTGAATTTGCAAACAACAGTATTTATCTTGATGGCCGAGATGAGCAAGCAGACTTTGATGCTATGGATGACACCACCTGGCAGCCATCAATGCAGGCTCTGTATGACGATGGAGTACGCATTATCGCACCGCCAATGTGGATGCTTTTAAGCCTTGATGAGTCAGGTGCAATCGTGCCTTCGCTTTATGCTATTAAAGCTAAACAAGCCGGACTGAACATCATTACTTGGAGTTTAGAGCGCTCTGGTCCACTAAATAATGGCGGTGGTTATTATTACCAGTCGATTGCCCGTGTAATTAAACAAGATGGGCAAATGATGAAAGTGGTAGACGTCCTTGCTAAGCAAGTGGGTGTGATGGCTATTTTCTCTGACTGGCCTGCTACTCTTACCTATTACGCAAGCTGTATGCAGTATCCTGCCTCAGAGAGTTAACTGAGCATCAATAAATTTCAAGGGCTTTTACTCGTCCAAAAGGTGGGGCTGAGGTATTATTAGCTAAACCGTTTTTTACAAGGATAAACATGATTATTCAGCACCATAGCCACGACATAGCGACCAACACAGGTGTAATGCGCACCAGTATTTATCGCCCTGTAGAGGAAGGTAAATACCCGTGTATTATCTTCTACTCTGAGATTTTCCAAGAAACAGCACCAATTGCACGCTCTGCTGCAATACTTGCTGGTCATGGCTTTGTCGTGTTAGTGCCAGAAGTTTTTCATGAGTTAAATCCTATTGGGACAGTACTTGCCTATGATGATGCTGGTAAAGACAAAGGCAATGCCGACAAATGGGCAAAACCGCTTGAGAGCCATGACTCAGACACTGGCGTTTTAATTACATTTGCACGTCAGCAAGATTACTGCACAGGCAATGTAGGTGCCATGGGCGTATGTATTGGTGGTCACCTTGCATACCGTGCTGCATTAAACCCAAGTATCAAAGCCGCTTTTTGTTTATACGCGACAGATATACACAGCGATACTTTACCAGCACAAGCAGGTAATAACTCATTTGAGCGCATGGCAGATATTAAAGGTGAGATCCACTTTGTTTGGGGTAAACAAGACCCACATGTACCAAAAGAAGGCCGCCTTAAAATTTACCAACAAGTGGTGGCAACAGGCATTAATTACCAGTGGCAAGAAGTGAACGCCCAACATGCGTTTATGCGCGACGAAGGCGACCGATACGACCCAGCTCTTGCCATCAGCATGTATCAACAAGCCGTTGCTTTATTTAATCGCACACTTGTTTAAATCGTCATAGTGGCTACTTGATTAGTAAAATAATCCTTCAAGTAATCGAGTAAAACCCGCAGCTTTTTGCTTCCCGCCGCCCCTGGCGGGAATACGCCATAAAGTTCAATATCAGCAGTTTTGTAATCATCTAAGATTGTGCGTAACAATCCTGCTTTGATCCTTGGCAATGCATCATAAACTGGGGTTTTCGCTAAGCCATGCCCAGCTTCTACAAAGGCAGTTCGAGCAGCAGCATTGTTGGTACTTATGCCACCACTAACTGCCACCTCAAAGCGGCGTTTATCTTTTTCGAGCGTGACAACAGCACTACTTGGTTGATACACCACCCATGTATGCTCTGCTAAATCGGCGATGCTCTTTGGTATAGGGTATTTTGTAAAGTAATCGACTGAGCCACATAAGCAAGTCGCCATGCTTGCAAGTTTAGTGGCTTGTAAGTTTGAGCTTTCAAGGGCCACGCCTCTAATCGCTAAGTCAAAGCCCTGTTTGATGATATCAACCACATCATCACTAAGCTGTAAATCAATATCTATTTTCGGATACAAACGCTTAAACTGAGCCAGTGCCGGTACCACAAGTTGCAAACCAACATTCACCGGACAACTCAATTTGATAACCCCAACCGGTTCACTCTTTAAGTTCTCAAGGTGTAAGTTAGCAGCCTCAGCGTGCTCAGTGATAGCCTGACAACGTTCGTAATAAGCCATACCTGCTTCGGTGAGAGCCATGGTACGCGTTGAGCGGTTAAGTAACGTGAGCTTTAATTGCTGTTCTAATTTCTTTAAGTGATAACTAACTACAGCCCTTGATAAACCAAGTTGTTGAGCCGCTTTAGTTAAGCTGCCTTGCTGCACAATGTGGGCAAACACCACCATGCTTTTTAATTGCTCAAACGATACTTTCATACAAACTCCTAATCTAACCTGAATAATTGTATCAATTATTAAACCAATGAAGTCAAATTTATCTGCGTTGTTTAACTCGATTTTCACCCCTATAGTGTTATTAACGATGTTTAATACACAAAAAGGGATTCACTATGTCAGCTAAGAAAATTTTAATGGTACTCACTTCACACGATGAACTTGGCGATACCGGCCATAAAACGGGCTTTTGGGTCGAAGAATTTGCGGCGCCCTACTACGCCTTTATTGATGCCGGTGCAGAGGTAACTTTAGCTTCTGTTAAAGGTGGCCAACCTCCGGTTGATCCAAATAGTGCAGCCCCTGATGCAGCAACCGATGCCACAAAACGTTTTGAGCAAGACAGTGCGGCAAAAACTTTAATGGCTAATACTAAACCTCTGGCTGAAGTTAAAGCCGATGATTTTGATGCGGTTTTTTACCCCGGCGGCCATGGCCCGTTATGGGACTTAGTTGATAACCAAGATTCGATTAGCTTGATTGAACAATTTCTTAACTCAGAGAAACCAGTGGGTGCAGTATGTCACGCCAGTGCCGTATTACTGAATGCGAAAAATGCAGCTGGTAAATCTGTGGTATTTGATAAAAAAGTAACCGGCTTTAGTAATTCAGAAGAAGATGCCGTACAGCTTACCAATGTTGTGCCATTACTTGTTGAAGATGAGCTAATCAAACAAGGTGGTCAGTATCAAAAAACCGATGATTGGGGCGAGCTTGCGATTGAAGATGGCCTACTAATCACAGGGCAAAACCCTGCAAGTTCTGAGCTTGCTGCGAAAAAACTATTAACCAAATTAGGTTAAACTAGCTCAATATGCTCTAGACCTTTAGTAAACACCTTGCATATCAAGGTGTTTACCTTCACTTTTAATAAGTTATACTCATTAGGTCACATTGATTTAAGAGCTTCTCATCATGACTGAAAAAAAAGCTGTCAAAATTCCTCCTATCAGTAGTAAGCGATTCGCAATTTTAGGCATTATGCTGGTGTGCTTGGTACTGCAAATAATTAATACTCTACCCGGCATAAACTTAAACGGCTTAGGTATTTTGCCAAGACAGATATCTGGTTTATCAGGGGTGTTTTTTGCGCCATTTTTACATGGTGGCTGGGCACACCTTTTTAGTAACCTAGTGCCATTTGCTATTCTCGGCTGGCTAGTTTGCCAATATAGCGTAAAACGCTTTTGGCTGGTGTTTGCAGGTACAGCGCTCATTGGTGGATTACTAGTATGGCTATTTGGCCGCAGCAATATTCATGTAGGACTAAGTGGTGTTATCTACGGTTTATGGGGCTACTTAATTAGCTACGGCATTATGCACCGCTCATTCAAAGCCATTTTAATCAGTATTGCGGTTGTTATGTTATACAGCGGCCTGATTTGGGGTGTCTTCCCGCAGCGCATTCATATTTCATTCGAAAGCCATTTATTCGGCGCAATTAGCGGCGCATTCATCGGCTATATTATGGCAAAGCGTGATAAGCAAAAGAGCCCTATGCTTTAAAACTGACAGCTGAAAGCTGAAAGCTGAAAGCTATTAGCTTCTAGTCTCTTAACTTCATTGTCACCATCACAACGCCATGGTCGGTACTTTGATCGTCATAGGCAAACTGTGGGTTGATTAAGTGCTGATCATAGGTGTGATAATCAACTACCTCAAAAAAGCTGCCCTGAAACCCGGCATCAAACTCACGGGATAACAAAATATAATCAAATACTGAGCTGCTACTGCCAAAATAGTGGGTGGCTTCTCTGTCGTTCTCGGTGACAACATGGCGCTGATAGAGTTGCCAACTATCTTGTAGTTTGAACTCTGAACGAGATGGGCTATTTTGCCTATGACCGCTAAAACGAAGGTGGTCAGCGATTAAATGGTTGAGCACACCATCGTGTAACTCATTATTAAAGTCCCCCATCACAATCACAGGGTTATTGGTGTGCGCTCTGCGCTTAATGATTTCAACGAGTAACAGCGCTGCTTCACTGCCACGCTGCATACTTGATGCCCAGCGCCCAAGGGCTTGCGATTTTAACTGCATAACTAAGTTTTGCTGTTCGCTGTGGCTTTCATCATCTTGGTGATAGAGCATGCTGCGCTTTGATTTAAAGTGCACTACATAGCAATCGACGTGTCCTAAGTGAGGTACTTCAAGTGTCGCGCGAATAATACTGCGGCTAAAGTTAAAATTATCGCTCAAGCCCATCGCTAAAATATCATCTTGCTCTGCCTCAATCTGACTGACAGCAACAACTTTATAGCGTGAGGCAATGGCCACAACCGGATCGCGATAAATAAAGTCATCAATCACCGTTGGCTCATCAACCACTGCAAAATAAGGGTAACCCTCTGCGTTAACTTGTTGTTTTAGTTCATTGATACTGAACACTTCTTGAAAGCCAATAATATCTGGCTGCTGATTTTTAAGGTAATCGGCCAACCAGCGCTGCTTTTTGGCCCACTGCTCAGCGCTATAAATGCGCTGAAAATCATAAAATGCGTCAGGTGGCGCTAAATAATTATATAAATTAAATGTCGCCACCTTTAATTGACTGTTTTTTATCACTTAACTCCTTATTCGTGTAACCACTCAGTGGCAATGATCGGGTCTTCAAAGTATTTCACTTCGCCACTGATAAACCAGTTACCCACTTTGCTTGCCACTTGTTGCCAGTGTTTGCTACCAAGCACAGCTATACGGCAAAACTCTTTGTTATGTTTAAGGCCTAACTTAAAATCATCCCACGCCGCTTGTAACTCCCAGCCTTCTAACTCAGTAATATCAACATAGGCTCTTATTTTTGCACTCGGAACTGCTCCTACAGCATTATCTATAAGAGGAGTGAGAGTTTTATAATCCTCGTGGGTAAGCTTTCCGACTACTTTAATTGTGAGATAAAAAGTCGTGCCAGTTCGCTCAAGGCCAATGGCTAAACCATGCTTTTTCATGTCATCCTCCTTGTTATTCATAATTAATAACTGTACTTCCCTTGCTCTATCTGATCAACTAGGATGGTAGTCTCGTAATGACATTCATTAAAGCACAATTTAGGAGTTTCAATGAGTAATACCGACAGTTATACGCCACCTAAAGTGTGGCAATGGGATGCAGAAAACGGTGGTGAATGGGCGAAGACGAATCGTCCGGTCTCAGGTGCAACCCACGAGCAAGACTTGCCCATTGGTAAACATGACCTACAACTCTACTCGCTTGCGACACCAAACGGCCAAAAAGTCACTATCATGCTCGAAGAGCTATTAGAGCTTGGTATTGATGAAGCTGACTACGATGCATTTTTAATTAAAATTGGCGATGGTGACCAATTCTCTTCAGGGTTTGTCAGTGTTAACCCTAATTCAAAAATCCCAGCCTTAATGGATCACAGTACCACGCACGTTACTCGCGTGTTTGAGTCAGGTGCAATTTTACAATACCTGGCAGAAAAGTTTGATGCGCTGATCCCAAGCGATCACGCCAGTAAAACAGAATGTCGTAATTGGTTATTTTGGCAAATGGGCTCGGCCCCATACTTAGGTGGAGGCTTCGGTCACTTTTATAGTTATGCCCCATTTAAAATGCAGTACCCAATTGACCGCTTCACCATGGAAGTAAAACGCCAGTTAGACGTATTAAACCGTCATTTAAGCGACCATGACTACATGGCTGGTAGCGAATATTCAATTGCCGATATCGCTATTTGGCCTTGGTATGGCAGCTTGGTACTTGGCAATTTATATGATGCGGCAGAGTTTTTAGATGTTGAGTCATATAGTCATGTGATGCGCTGGGCAAAACAAATTGAGCGCCGCCCTGCTGTAAAACGAGGTCGCAGAGTAAACAAAACATGGGGTGATGAAGCTGAGCAGTTAGCAGAGCGCCACTCTAAGGAAGATTTTTAAGGGCTTAAATGCCCTTTTTCATAAAAATAAAAAGTATGCAAAAGCTCAGTAAAGAAGATATCTATCAACGCCTCAGTAACACCGAGGATGCCCGTGCCTGCAAAGCAATTGATGAAGCTGCTTGTAAGGTAGTGCCCGGCAATTTTCTTACCTTATTAGTAAGCCAACTATTTAGTAAGTTTGCAGATGCCCTGTTAAACCCTAAAGTGACCTTGCCTTGGCTTTTACAGAGCATTAATGTACCAAGTAGTTTTATTGCTTGGCTTGTGCCTATTCGTGAGTCAGGCTCAATGTTGCCACAACTGGCCATCGCCAGTGCTATTCGTAGGCTCCCAGTTAGAAAGTGGGTTTGGGTGATTGGCGCAATTGTGCAGGCTTTATGTATTGTTGGTATGCTGATTTGTGCTTTAACACTCCAAGGTGCAACTGCTGGGTTTGCTATCATCGCGATTTTGATTGTCTTTAGCCTTGCCCGTGGCTTTAATTCCATTGCTGCAAAAGATGTATTAGGCAAGGTCATACCTAAACAACAACGAGGCAGCATTAGCGGTCTTGCTGCGAGTTTTGCCGGATTTGCAACGCTCACCTTTGGTCTTGGTTTATGGTATCTACAAAGCCTTGGCTATGAAAATGGGGTGTATGTTGCTTTAATGCTGGCCGCTTTAATGTGGCTGTTTGCAGCGCTCAGTTATAGCCGCATTCAAGAATACAAGGGCGCAACCGAGGGCGCTGAAAACGGCTTTTTGCATGCTTTGTCAAAATTAAAACTGCTTTACCAAGATAAGCAATTTGCTCACTTTATTATCACTCGTGCGTTGTTGCTATGTTCTGCTTTGAGCGCCCCGTTTTATATCGTTCTTGCCAGTGAACAGGCTTTCGACTTTTCTCTGCTTGCTACATTTATGGCGCTTTCGGGGCTTGCCAGCTTAGTCTCTGCGCCTATCTGGGGTCGACTAAGTGACTTATCGAGCCGCAAGGTATTAGTGTTTGCTGCAATGCTCGTCACCCTCAACGGTTTTGCCGTTTATTTAGTTGCTTATCTGAGCCCACAAACGCTCAATGAGTTTTGGCTATTACCGCTCTGTTATTTTTTACTCACCGTAGCTCATCAAGGGGTTCGCCTTGGTCGTAAAACTTACCTTGTTGATATGGCTGAAGGAAACAAGCGCACAGACTATGTCTCTGTTAGCAATACGGTGATCGGGGTTATTTTATTACTGTTAGGTAGCGTTGGTTTATTGAATACCTACTTAACGACTGCAGAGTTAATTTTTTTCTATAGTATCTTAGGCTTACTTGGTGCAATTAGTGCATGGTTTTTACCTGATGCCTAGACCCTACAGTAAAAAAAGCGCATAATCGCGCTGATTTTATTCCCAAAAAGGACTTACTATGAAAAAGGCAGCTCTTGCACTTTTTACGCTACTTACACTTTCTGCTTGTAGCACCAGTGTGCCTATTCGTAACTTTGACGCAAACCCTGTACCGCAAATGGCGTCTGGCCAACATGACCTTGAAAGTATCAAAACCAATATTTTAAAAGCATGTATGAAACTAGGCTGGACGTGTCGTTCAAATGCCGAAGGTCAAATCTTAGGTAAACTTGATATTCGTAAACACCAATTACGCGTTGATATTACGTTTAACGAGCAAGAATATTCTATAGATTACAAAGATTCGATAAACCTTGATTACAATGGCAAAAAAATCCACCGCCAATATATCAATTGGGTTACCAACTTAATGCGCAATATTGATGCTGAATTAGCTTATAAATAAAATTGACTCAGAATCAGGTATTCGAAAAGGCGACCTAAGTCGCCTTTTTCTTTGCAAATTCTAGTTTTTTAAGTTCTTATCGAAGAACTCTAAAAACGCTTTCAACGTTTTAATTCTATACGGCTGGTGCGATAAGTAATGGTCGCCATCTTCGAGCTCAATGTAAGTAATATCCTTGCCTTCGTCTTTAAGTTCATCATCCATTTCACGACTATGATAAACAGGCACTACATTATCATCAGAGCCATGAACCAATAGCACCGGACGATTAATTTGCTTTGCAAAATTAACAGGCGACGCTTTTTCTAGTTTATCGCCATCAGTTCCAAATTGCTTACGCACAATTTCTTTATTAGTGAAATAACGCGCTTTACTAACAATACGCTCAAGATCAGTAACGCCAGCAAAGCTTGCTGCACATTTGAATGTTTCTGGGTGTTTAACCACCGCCATTAATGCAGCATAACCACCATAACTTGCCCCGCCTATACAAATTTTATCTTTATTTGCGATACCTTCTTCAACAAGCCAATTCGCCGCATCTTGCAAGTCATCTTGCATTTCTTTACCAAAACCTTGAACTGCAGCCATCTCAAATTCATGCCCATAGCCACTTGAGCCACGGAAGTTTGGTTGCAGTACTGCATAACCATTATAAGCAAGTAACGCAGTCCAATAGTCAAAACCAGCGTAATCACGAGCCATTGGCCCGCCATGAGGGAACACAATTGTTGGTAACTTATCACCTTCTTTGTAACCCACAGGTAGAGTTAAATACCCTTCAATAGTTAAGCCATCACGGGCTTTATAACTGATTTTCTTCTTACCGCTGTAAACAGTTTCATCAACATCTGGGAATGCGGTTGCAAATACGGTTAACTCGTTAGTATCACGGTTCCCTAACATGTAAGTTCCAGGGCTATCGTCGCTTGTTAAATAAAGCACATATTGGCGCTGATCTTTACTGGTATCAATAATATCAATATCAAACTTATCTGCCGGTAATACAGCACGTAAACCCGTATAGAGCTTATTTAAATCTTCATTCCAGTAACGGATCCCTTCATCTAATTGAGAGTGTGTAAACCCTGCGACTTCACCAGTAAGTGAAGAATAAAAAATATGACCGTCGAAGTCATAGTTATCATCGCTAAACACTAACTCTTTTTTCATGGTCGTTAGGTCCATTTTATAAAGCGCATCATAGCCATCTTTAAGTGCTTTGAAATAAAGAATATTAGGGTCTTTATCAAAGCCCAAAACAGTCACTACATCAGGGCTAAATGCTTTATATTTGAATAACGTTTTACGGTTATCTCGATCTTCGTCATAAAGAATATATTCAAATTCGTCTTCATCCATTTTTAGGGCAATACGCACATTACCTTGGCGATCTGCTGTCCAATCAATCACTTTACTACGTGAGCGCTGAATTTTTTTCTTACGAAGTGTACTTAAATCAAGTTCATACACGCCAGGGGCATTGGCAACATCAAAATCACCTTGAACTAAAATTTTATCTTTTTTATCGGGTAAAAAGCTGATGACCTGATCACCAAACTGCGGTTGGCGTTCATCACGGTTAAAGTTCGGCTTTATAGCTAGTTTTGCCTTGCCATCACCACCAATTTTATATGCATATAAACGGGTAGAGGTATATTTAGGGCCGCCAAATTGGCGTTGAATATAGCGGGCACCTAAAAGTAGTACCTCATCATTTGCCCATTCATACCAATCGAAGAAAATAGTGTGATTATCTGAACGAATAATAGAATCAGCTTCTTTAGTTTTACGGTTATAAACCATTAAAACCAGCTCACCATTTACATTTCGAATAAACGATAAATTTTTACCATTTGGCGAAAATTTTACTTGGCTAAAAGCGCGTAAAGAGGCGAATGATTCTACAGGGAGTTGTGTGTTTCCAGCAGCACGAGGCATTAAGCTCAGCACTGCAAAAAGAGTAAGCAGTAAGTACTTCATAATAAAGTCCATTTCTTTTTTATTGTCGCGGCAATAGTAACATTAAATTACAAAAGAAGACTAATTCAAAAAATTAGACACCTCTTCCATTCGTTTAAAACGAACGTAACGCTCGATTAATAGCATTATTAATTTAATTTTTGCTAATTATAATAGCTGCACAACTTCAGTTTTCTTAGGTGACATGATGAAAAAAGTACTTGTGTTAAATTCATCTTTAAATGGTGAACAAGGTAATTCAACCAAGCTTAGCCAACTATTTGTTGAGCAGCTTGCTAACAACCAACAAATTTCAGTAACAACTCGCGATTTAAGTGACAATGCGATTGCTCACTTAACGCAGACAGAAATGGCTGCTTGGATGACTGATGCAAACGAACGTAGCGATGAGCAAAAGCTACTTGCTGCAATTTCTGACGATTTAATTGCTGAACTTAACGATAACGAACTGATTGTTATTGGTATGCCAATGTATAACTTTGGTATTCCATCAACATTCAAAGCTTGGATTGATCGTATTGCTCGTGCTGGTATTACATTTAAATACACAGAGCAAGGCGCTGTAGGTTTAATTAAAGACAAAAAAGTAGTGGTACTTGCTGCGCGTGGTGGTGTATATCAAGGCACCGACATGGATACACAAACTAAATACTTAAAAGATGTACTTGGTTTTGTGGGTATGACAGATGTTAACTTTATTTACGCTGAAGGCCTTGCAATGCCAGGTGCAGAGCAAAGCTTAGAAGCAGCACAAAACGAAATAAAGGCTTTCACCGCGTCACTTTAATATGTGATTAATAAAGCTAGATATAAAAAAGCGGTCATCATGACCGCTTTGTGATTTACGCTGTGACCGATAACAGCGAATCACCTTCAGATAAACCAAACTTTTCTTGCACAGAGGCTAGAATCGCTTCTTTATCTTCTTCTCCCAGTTGATCTGAATACCATCCAAAAGTGTGTGGGCAATATGCTACAAATGTGGAAACTTTGTGGATTGCTTTAGTAATTAATCTAAGTTGTGACTTGCTACGTATAACCACCAAAGCAATTTTCAACTCCACGTTTATGGCAGGCTCAAAAAAACAAAAAGTAAATCTTGTTTGGTTTAAACGTGACCTACGACTATCTGATCATCAGCCACTTGCCAGTGCAATTGCATCAGAGCTGCCTTGCTTACTTATTTACAACTTTGAGCCCCTATTACTCGAAGACCCTCATTACAGCTTTAGGCACTGGCGTTTTGTTGCTCAGTCACTTAAAGACATCAACCAACAGCTCGAAAAATATAACGCTGAAATCGCCATTTATAATCAAGAAATG
The DNA here is from genome assembly GCF_040104395.1 of Pseudoalteromonas sp. BZA4. NCBI lineage: Bacteria > Pseudomonadati > Pseudomonadota > Gammaproteobacteria > Alteromonadales > Pseudoalteromonadaceae > Pseudoalteromonas > Pseudoalteromonas sp. BZA4. The sequence continues at coordinate 64,367 of NZ_JBECOT010000014.1, read as the reverse complement.
ATTACCTTGTTAGAAACCCTTAGTGAAAATTTTGATATCGCAGGGGTTTATAGTCATGAAGAAATAGGTCTTTACAATAGCTTTGAGCGAGATAAACAGGTCAAACGCTGGCTAAACAGCAAAGTAATTCCATGGCACGAAACGCCACTTGGAGGTGTAAAACGAGCGCGACCTAAACAGTTTGATTGGCAAACACATTGGCATGGCGTGATGAACCAACGTCTTGTAACGCCAAATTGGCAAGCATTTTATGCAGTTCTGCCTAATAATTACCAAGCAGCAACCTGTGCTGATGATTTTCTAAAGCACGACCCGCAGTTTCAATATGGTGGCCCTCATGCAGCCAGAGCTTGCCTTCAGAGCTTTGTTGAAGAGCGTGCAAAGAGCTATCAAAGTGGCATCTCGAGTCCTTCCAAAAGTAGAGATTCATGCTCTAGGCTTTCGCCTTACTTAGCCTTCGGCAACTTGAGCCTCAGACAAGTTTATCAAACTCTAAAATACTATTTAGCAAAGCAGCCTTTAAGCTGGCGTCGCTCATTATATGCTTTCGAGTCAAGGCTTCACTGGCATTGCCATTTTATGCAAAAATTCGAAACTCAATGCAGCATGGAGTTTGCACCGCAAAACGCAGGCTACAAGCACTACCCTTATCGCGATGATGAACATGTTGCTGAGCACCTAAAGCGCTTTGAGCAAGGTCAAACAGGTATTCCCATTATTGATGCGTGCATGCGCTGCCTAGCAGCAACGGGTTACATTAATTTTCGAATGCGCGCTATGTTAGTCAGCTTTATGACTCATCATATGAACATTCATTGGCAATCAGTCAGCTTTATTTTATCGCGTTATTTTTTAGATTTTGAGCCTGGCATTCACTACCCTCAAATCCAAATGCAAGCATCTGTCACAGGAACCAACACGATTCGTTTGTATAACCCAATAAAGCAATCTGAAGATAAAGACCCTGAGGGCATATTTATTAAAACATGGTGCCCTGAGCTTAAAAACTTACCCATAGAAGATCTCCACCAGCCATGGCAACAGCCGCCAATGGAGGCCTTATTTAATAACTTTAAACTCGGCGAAGACTACCCTGAGCCTATGGTAGATATTGAACATGCAGCCAAACAAGCACGTGAGCGATTATGGTCATTCCGAGAACGTGATGATGTAAAGCGTGGCACAAAAGCCGTACTGAATAAGCATGTGATAAGCCTTAAAAGACAACGCCATGGCTCATAAAAAGCTTAATTTACCCAGCAAAACCTGCCCCGTTTGCGACAGGCCATTTATGTGGCGTAAAAAATGGCAACGTGACTGGGAGCATGTTAAATACTGCTCAGAACGTTGCAAGCGTGAAGCAAAAAGAAATATTGGCGTTTAAGTTGCACTTATATCGTTAACTCACAGTTTTCGGCACAAAACCCTGAAAGCCTTTCACGGTTGTCGAAAAAATTTACAAAGGAGATGACGATGACAATTAAAAAATCTGCACATACGAGTTGGTCTGGTGATATTAAATCTGGCAAAGGCTATATTTCTAGTCAAAGTGGCGCGCTTGAGAAACAGCCATTTGGCTTTAACACTCGCTTTGAAGATAAGCCAGGTACTAACCCTGAAGAACTTGTTGCAGCGGCACACAGTAGCTGTTTTAGCATGGCGCTATCGCTTGCACTAACTGAAGCTGGCTTTGTCGCTGACGACATAACGACCAAAGCAACAGTGAGCCTTGATGAGGTTGATGACGGCTTCGAAGTGAGCCACATTGCACTTGATGTCAGCGCAAAGATAAAAGAAATTTCGAGCGAAAAGTTTGAGCAACTTTGTGAGCAAACCAAGCAAGGCTGCCCTATTTCTAAACTGATGAATGCCGAAATATCACTCACCACAACACTTAATTAATCTTTGTAGGCCAAGCACTGCTTGGCCTTTTCACAAACTAACAGACCCACAACACTTTATTACAATGGAAATACCTACTTGTTGTATTATCTTGATGAAGCAAAACCAAATACAACAAGGATATGTATGTTTAAACAACTTGCCCCTATTGCTCTGGCAGCACTTGCTTATTCAAGCAGCTCTATCGCAACAGAACAACAGGTGAGTAAACAATGGTTCAATAGTATCGACTATACGCATATAGAGAATCACAGATATAGTTTTAATGGTTACCAATTAGTGAGTCATTACTACTTTGAGGAGCAGCAGAGCTCTGGGGTACTTGATGATTATGGCTACCTAGATACAGATTCCAACATCCGAGTAAATTACTTTAATAGCGGTTACACTGATTATCTTGGCTTGTTTGGTGAAGGATTTTATAAAAACTGGTTTGTTACAGGTGAAATTTACGATGTTGATGATGCTGATGACTATACCTTAGGAATAGGCTATTTATTTGCCGATACCTTAAAGGTCTCTGTAAATAGGGATGCGCGTGAATATGGTGATGATTATTTCCGCTTAAAAGCGCAGTATAACCTCCAAATCAACGATAAGGATTACCTTGGTTTTAGTGCAGAAACAGATGATGAGCTCGACGTTTGGAATGTCTCTGCCAGATACTTTAATCATTTAAGTGGTAGCCATTACATTACTGTCGATGTTGGCCACCAAGACAGCCTTTATGATTCAGCAAGCAATGCCATGATCAGCTACTACTTCGGCGATCACTATGCCATAGGTGCAGGGTTGGATGATTCTGAACTCGTTTTACAAGGTAAGTACTTTATTAACGATCGCTATTATTTAACCGCGAATTACACTGAAAGCGGCTCTGCTGAACTTTATAATCTTAAGTTTGTTGCCCAGTTTTAAACTGATATGAGCTAACAGCTTTAAACAAAAACGCCACGATAAAGTGGCGTTTTCAGTTTATAGAATTACATATTACCCAACTTCATCATCATTGCAGTGTACATTTTTAAGTTCAGTGCTAACTGCTCTTCAGTAATAAACTCATGCTCTGAGTGACCTGTGTACTTTTTACCTGGCATTGATGGACCAAATGACACCGCATTATCAAACAGCTTAGCATTTGTGCCACCACCAATTGACACAAAGCCCGCGTCTTTATCGCCGGTAAAGTGCTTAAAGATATCGAGTAACGCTTCTGCATGAGGCGCACCATCTAACAGCATTGGCGTACCAATCACAACTTTAGTGTCTTTTAACGTAACACCATTAGTGGTTTGCCAAGCGCTAAGTGCTTCATTAATTTGCTGCTTAAGCACCGCTTCTTGTTTTCCTGCCGGACGACGCATATTTATCGACAATTTAATCTCGTTACCATCGCGGCTTAATAAGGTTGGCGAAACAGTCATCGGGCCCATAAAGTCATGCTTGTAACCAATTTCACCGAATTGCGCGCCGTATAAATCAAGACCAATTAGCTGATTGATAAACTCAATTGCTTGGCCATCGCTATTGTTCTCAAGATCAATACCTTTAAAGATTTCTGCAAGGTGCGCAATGGCATTTTCACCCGCTTCTGGCTCAGATGAATGCGCTGAAATCCCCTTCACTTGGACTAACAAGCCATTTGTTTGCTCAGTCATCGCCACTTTGACGTTTTTGAGCTTAGCGACATTATCGTGCAATTTAGCCACAGTTGCCGCATCAGCGTTATGTACTAACACACTGGCATCTTCAGGGATTTGGCTAACAAAGGCGCCGCCTTTTAAGTCACTAACATATAAGCCTGTTTGTGCAGAGGTCGCTGAGAAAGTCGGGGCAATTAAGCTCCAGCCTTTTTCTGCAACAACCACAGGGTATGAAGCATCAATAGTGACAGCATATTTTGGTTGCTGATAGGTTTTCATGAACTCTTCGAGTGGTGCCCAGTCAGACTCTTCTGCAAGGTAAACCATTAATTCAATACGGTTATTTAAAGTAATACCGTTATCTTTAATCGCCTTCATTGCATGCAGTGCAGTCGCAATTGCACCTTTATCATCTTCTGTACCACGTGCAATTAGCTTTCCTGGCTCAGAGGTTTTATCCATTTCAAATGGACTTTGCTGCCATTTACTGGCATCTGCTGGTTGCACATCACCATGGGTTACTATGGTTACTTTGTCAGCTTGGTTACCCATGCCAATTAACACTGTGTAGCCTAAATCTTGATAATCAAAACCAAACTGCGCCGCTTTCATTTTTAAGAACGACTTAAAGCCAATGAAATCTGGATTATCTGGAGTCGCTAGCCCTTCTTTATTTACCGTTGGATACGAAACTAAATTCTCTAAGGTATGAATTTGCGCTTGTTGATATTGTTCTACCGCGTAGTTAGCCAGCTTTTCACTTTGCTCAGACACAGCAGCCTGACTAGAGAAAGCACTTAATAAAAATGCAGCAAGTAATGAATGTTTCAAGATAAGCTCCAGCGTTTAAGAAGGTTTTTAGAAAGTCGCCTTGATTGTAACGCTTATAACGCCGACATAACATCTCTAAATCAAGCAAAATAGATCGCTTAAAAATACCAACAAGGTACAATAGCCACTCACCCTATTAATTCGTTTGTTAGACTCATGAACCGCAGAAAAAAGATCTTCACTAAACTTAAGCAAAAAGATAAGCGTGCCAATGCAAAATTGCATAAAAGCAATAAACCGGCCTACATCTCAAAGGCAGAACGCGAAAAATTAGCACAACAAGAAGCTGAGCAGGAAAATTAAAATACCTAGCGGTCAGCGGTAAGGTTGTAGGCGCGATTTTACATCGCGCAACACTTCTATGATTCACAAAGAGGATAAGAGGCGCTGCGCTTTAGAGCAAAACAACAAGTAATCTATTGTTTTCCCTCATTGTCTTCTCATTCTGTTCTCTTTGTGAAGATATTTCGGCACCAAAAACCTCCTACGAGCTAGGCCTTTGGTAAAGGCCTGTAAGCAACACCGTTCAGCTTCAAACTGACAGCTGAAAGCTGATAGCTTTCCCTAAAACCTATAACTCACACTGGCATTATACGAACGGCCTTGTCCGGCAAGTTGTTCAAAGCCATTACTCATATCTTGCTTGTAATTAGCAATACTGACACCGCCAAGCGGCTGTTGGTAGTATTCATCAAGTAAGTTAGTAATTGCCAACTTAAAGGTTAAATTTTGCCACGTTTTCTGACTTGAGATTGCCAATAGCTGATAACTGTCGGTTTGGTTTTCTAAACGGCGCTCATCAACATGTGTTTTACTATCAACCCATTGCCAGCTTAGTGCGTTTTGCCAGCCTTTGTATTCGTGCTCTAGGCTCAGCTCAGTGTGCAGTGGCATAATTTGATATAAGTCTTCATTGCTATCATCACGTTCGCCATTTGTACTGGTTAGTGAGCCTTTTAACTGCCACTTTCCTGCTTGCTTTGTGTTGTAAAGCTCTACCAAGCCCGCCAGTTTTGCACCGTAAAGAGTGGCATCTAAATTCGTAAAGGTAAGAATATTACGCTTGGTATGCGCCATGTCGGTGCGATTAAAGCTCTTAGTCACTTCAGCATCAATATAATCATTTACTTGCGTGTACCAAACATTTGCCGTTACTTGCCAGCTATCGTCTTTGGCAAGTTTGGTGTAGCTAGAGCTCAATGTGTGGGCTGTTTCGGCTTCTAAATCTGGGTTACCAATATAACCATTACCATCGCCAAACCAACCAATCATAGTGGTTGCCATCGTACCTACACCCCAGCTGTAACGCTCATATAAATTAGGTGCGCGGTTTTTACGAGCTAAACCAAATTGCAGCTCATCGTTATTCGATAATTGATAGCGAGCAAGCAAGCTGATATCAACTAAAGTGTCGTCACGTTTACGGTCTAATTGATTAAATTCCATCGCAGCTTGGGCGTCGGTTTTTGACATATCCATCATTGAGCCCATATTAGCCATGCCGCTCATGCCACCTTCGTTATAAGCCTGCACTTCGCCAGTATCTGTGGTGACTTGCTCAACACGAACACCTGCCGACACCCACCATGCTTGGTTTACTTGGTTTTGGTACTCAGCAAATGCCGCAAGGCGGTCACGTTTGCCATCGTTAATGTTAACGTACTCATTAGGGCCCATCATCATTGACCCTGCAACCGCTGGCCACCAATCATCAATTCGATAACCGTAATATTCTTGCCCTAGCATTAATGATGACTGTTTTGATAAACCAGTGCGCCAATGAACCTGATAACTGTAATCTTGTGCATCGGTATTCATTGGCATCATGCCGGTTTTCTCATTACTGAAAAAACCCATTTCGTGTTTTACATCATGCGCATTCACTTGCACCTGCAAATCACCATTTTCAAGCTCACGTTGATACTGAGCAACGAAACCATAGCTGGTGTTATCGGTCATATCCATGTATTGATTTGCAAAGCCTTGGTAAGGAATTTTTTGATGCGTCAGTTTAACTACAAGCTGTTGTTTCTCATCACGAACAGCGCCCGTTAACGCATGATTTTGCACTCGATATAAGGTATCAAGTACACGCTCACCATGCCCATCATCATAGCTGTTCGCATCTTCAAAGCTGCCTTGGTAAGACAAGCTAAACTGTTTGCTCGCAAGGCTAGCACCTAGCGCGTATGCTTGGCTGTCGTTAACGCTTTTGTATGCTGCTGTCACATAGCCTGCGTGCCAGTTCACTGAGTCTGAATCACTAAATTCAGGGGCAATCGTATTTACCCTAATAACGCCGGCAATATTATCACCGCCACTGCTTACCGGTGATACACCAGCAACGACACTGTAAGAGGCAATTTGGTTTGCCGACACATATGAGAGTGGCGGATTCATTTGGTTAGCACACGCTGCTGTAACATCAGCACCATCAACTAAAACTTTAACTCTATCGCCCATCATGCCGTTCATCACCGGCAAGTTAGACACCCCTCCGGCCGCTGAAAAATCAACACCTAAATCTTTCAGTAACGCGTCTGCAGAGCCAACTAATTGATGGTTATTTTGGGCATGACCTTGTACTTCTATCACTTCAATAGAATCATCAGCAAAGGCCGAAATACTTAATACACAGCTAAGTGCTGCAGCAATTTTAGAAAATAAAAAACCAGGGCGAGAAGATTGCGTGTTCATAACTCTTTTAAAATCAAAGCAAATAATTAATGACGCTGATTATAAAACTCATTAATTAGTCTGAACACGTGACATATTGTCGCACCCTGTCACAGGTAAATAACTTAGCGCAACACCACTAAAGGAATACGGCTATCTTCAAGCATTTTTAAGGTCGTGCTGCCTAAAAAGAATTGTCGCCATTTAGAGTGACCAAATGCGCCCATCACCATTAAGTCAACGGCGTGGTCACTTTTATATCGCCACAGCGCTTGGTAAACATCGCCATCGAGCATGCGCGCTCTCACATTAAAGCCATTTTCTGCCAGCCTTGCTGAGGCAGTATCAAGTTTGTCTTGGCAGTGACCGTCTTGTTTATCAACCATCACCAAGTGGCAATCTAAGCCGGATAAAATCCCGCCATTGATAATTTGTGTAATCGCTTTGTCGGTACTTTCACTGCCATCATAAGCCAGCATAAAATTTGTAGGCTCATGAAATTGCGGCGGCACAATCGCAACCGGGGTATGCACCTGACGGATCAGCGTTTCAATATGCGAGCCCAGTACTTTAAAATCATCGTAATGGCCTTTACCAGAGCGACCAATAATCATCACACGGGCATTGTCTTCATGTTCAAGTAAGGCATCAACAAGACTCATTGAAAGCTGCTGTTGCTCAATCTCGGTTAGGCCTGCATGCTCGGCTTTTTTCATTGCTTCATCTAGCAATAATTGACCATGCTGTGACGCCACTTTGTTGCGTTCTTGCTCAAGTTTTGCCAATTGTTCTAACAATGAGGTTTGCGAACCTAAACCAATAATTGCGGTTAAATCATCACTGCCCTGCGGCAAAGGTGGCTCTAATGCATGCAGAAAATTAATTGGATGGCTGGAGCGCTTAGAAATCCAAATAGCCGCTTCTGTCACCGCATCGGTCATGCATGAACCGTCGATACAAGCAAATATCTTTTTCATTACACTCTCCTTCAAACCAATTTAATTAACCAAGTATAGTTGGCTTTTTCTCTGTGTTTATTTTGAACAGCAAAGACTTAAGAAGTTCAGGTTATTTTCTTATAGCAAACAAATATAGAACGTTCCAAAAAGTACTGTATCAACCCCATTAATTTGTATTACAATAGCTCTGGGCACACATCTCTACTCCAGAACAAAGTATTTGTTACTGGCATTTTCAATTATCAAAAATCTATTTTGTTTTTAAATTTATTTTAAAGGAATTACATGACTAACGTAGCCAACTCCCAAGGCAACGCAAGCACGTTTACCATTCTGATAGTATTGGCTTTAGGCACATTCATTTTAGGCCTATCAGAATTTTCTATGATGCCAATGTTGCCCCTGATCAGCGAAACATTTTCGTCTACGCCAGCGCAAAGTGGTTATGCCATTAGTGCTTACGCGATAGGCGTAGTCGTCGGTGCACCGCTATTTATGATCACAACCGCCAACATGCGTAAGCGCAATGCACTGTTGATGTTTGTCACTATGATGTTTTTATTCAATGGCTTAAGTGCTTTTGCAAACTCGCTTGAGCAACTTATTTTATTTCGATTTTTAAGTGGTTTACCACACGGTGCCTACTTTGCCGCTGCTATTTTATTGGCAGCCGACATTGCCCCTGCCGATAAACGCGCAAGCTTTATGTCAAAAGTATTTATGGGTTTAACCATTGCCACTATTGTTGGTGTGCCCATGGTCACCCTAGTGGGGCAAAACTTTAGCTGGCGTTATTGTTTGGCAGGTACCGCTGTACTTGCGTTAGTTGCCTTGGTATTGATTGTGAAATACGTACCTAACGTAAAAAATACCGCGCCAACATCGATTCTCGATGAGTTAAGTGTATTAAAGAACAAGCTCGTATGGACCATTCTAGGTATCATCATTATTGGTTTTGGTGGCGTATTTTGTGTTTACACTTACATTGCCGACACTATTTTAGAAGTCACCCATACCCCTGCTTACACTATCTCTATTGCGATGATCATGTTTGGTATTGGCTGTACTTTAGGTAACTACGTATTAGGTAAAGCCGCCGACCACTCACCGCTGAAAACCACAGGCGCAGCGCTGATTGGTGCGGTGGTATTTGCAGCCAGTTATGTAAGCGCAAGCCATAATATTTGGCTGTTATACGCGGTGATTTTCTTTATTGGTTTTAGTGTTGGTTTGGGTACCGTGATCCAATCGCTATTAATGGATGTATCACCACAAGGGCATGCCATGATTGGTGCGCTAGTACAGTGTGCGTTTAATACAGCCAATGCGATTGGCCCTTGGCTTGGCGGTATGGCTATTGCCGAAGGCGCACTCCCTAGTCAAACAGGCTATGTTTCGGCGGCACTATTCTTAGGTGGCTTTTTAATGTGGTCGTTAAGTGCGATGCAGATGAAAAGACAAAGCTGTAAGCCTTAAGCTCTCAGCTGTCAGTCTGATCGCTGAAGGCTGAAGGTTATCAGACTTACTCATCCTGAAATATCTCTTCGATACTCAGATTGAATAAACGCGCGGCTTTAAATGCTAATGGCAAACTTGGGTCAAATTTACCTTTTTCTATCGCATTAATAGTTTGCCTAGACACATCCAAAAGCTCTGCGAGTTTCGCTTGGGTGTAGTTATGCTCAGCACGGAGCACTTTCAAGCGGTTTTTCATTCTTCGCCCTCGTCGTTTAACTGCTTATTCATCATTAAAAGACTCACTAAATAGGTTAAGCCCATAAAGAGCACGAGATGCGATATATCTTCTTTAAAGCTTATTAAACCACTTGATTGCACCACCGAGTAAGCTAAACCAAATACCAAGCTTGCACCCAAGGTAATGGCCATTGCATTAAGGTGCATACGCTGCTGCAGCTCATCCATTCCATGTAGTTGTCGTTTATTAGATAAAATCATCATGATGCCAACTACTACATTAATTAAGATTGCCACAACACTAAAAACAGTCTGCTCTTGCCATAAAAGATGCGGCCCAAATGAGGCAATTGCTAAAGTAATCACCCATGCAGATGTCCATTTCGCGAGGTTTAGCGTGTTCTGCTTATTACGTTGTTTAAAGGTTAATCCTGTTTTATTCATTATTCTCACCTTAAAAGTAAAGTAAACTTGACTAAAGACTAACCTAGCAACACAAAAAGTCAAACAAACTTTACAAAAAGTTTTGTATAGACGACATTAATATGATTTTTTAATGTCAGAAAAGGCAAGGCGCTTGCTGTTAATCTCATAATATTGTATTAATCAAAGTGTTCCGTAATACCAATTTGCTTAATTAAGTGAGCTATTTTGAGGCAATAAAACCTCGTTGATAACAAGGCAAAAATTTTGTTGTTTAGTTGCTCTAAATGAGAAATTTTTAACGCAGTTAGCGACAGGTTTAATCCCTCAAAATGATTAAGTATTATTGCAAGTTGGTATGATCTTATAAAAAATCGGTCCACTCGGACTGCGTTTCTAACAATAACAATGAAGATAACACTATGAATACGGCACTGTTTTTCGTTGGCGAATGGCAAGTTACCCCGGCTACTAATTCAATCAGACGCGGTGAACAAACAAAGCATCTTGAACCTAAAGCGATGGATGTATTACTGCTGCTTTGCGAAAAACAAGGTGAGCTACTAACAAGTCAAGAAATTATCAGCCATTGCTGGCCAAATGTAGCGCTGGGTGACAACCCTCTACATAAAGTGATCACCCAATTACGTAAAGCCTTTGACGATAAAGCAAGTGATCCGCATTACATAGAAACCATTCGTAAACGTGGTTATCGGGTTATTGCCGAAATCAACTTTCCACTCAACGAAGAACAAAAAGCCAGCCAAACCAGTTGGCAAGGTGATTCGCCCTTTGTTGGCTTAAGTGCGTTTGCACCAGAGCAAGCCGATGTATTTTTTGGTCGTAACAAACAAATTGCCACTTTGCTACAGCGGGTATCGGCTCAAATAGAGTTTGGTCGCGCATTTTGCTTAATTTTAGGCGCCAGTGGTTCAGGTAAATCGTCGTTAGTTAACGCAGGTGTATTGCCCGCTTTAATGTCGAGTAATGGCTACGATGGCATTAGAGTACACAGTTACTGCCAACTCGACTTTGCCGATGTCAGCAAAGAGCGCTTACTGCTTGATTTAGCCTCAACCTTGCTCGATTTAGAAATAAACGACGCACCTGTACTTAGCGATATAAGCGCCGATGCGTTGGCTGAATTGTTATTAACAGATCCAGAACAGGTTATTTCTCGCTGTAAAGCAGCACTTGCAGTACTAAATGCAGAGCGCACTACGCCCTATTTATTTTTATTTATCGATAGGCTCGAAGTGCTATTGTCATCGCCGCTATTTAGCGATGACGAGCGCAACCAGCTTTTAGCACTTATTGAGCGCTTAGCAACAAGTGGCTGCATGATCATTTTTAGTGCCTGTCGTAATGACTTTTACCCGCAAGTAGTTAGTCAACCAAGTTTAATGGCAGGTAAAGCCAATGGCGCACATTTTGACTTATTAGCGCCAACTCGCTCTGAGCTTAAGCAAATGATCCGTTTGCCAGCACTTGCAGCAGGCTTAAGTTGGCAACATCACCCAGAGCATCACACACCGCTTGATGAACAACTTTGTAACGATACTGCCAATAACCCAGATGCATTGCCGATGCTGCAATACACCTTGCAGCAGCTTTACTTGCAGCGCAGCCCAGACAACATATTATTGTTTTCTGAATACCAAGCGCTTGGCACCATCGAAGGAGCCATCGGCCAAAAAGCCGAACAGGTATTTTGCCAATTACCCAAAGACCAACAAACTGAACTTGCCGCAGTACTTTCTAAACTGATCACCTTAAACCCAGATGGCGAAACGCTCACCAGTCGTGCAGCACATTGGAGCGAATTAACCAGCCCTGCTGCGACCAAGCTTGTTCAGGCCATGGTCGACAGCCGTTTGTTTGTGTCGCACCTTAAAAATGAGCAAGCCTGCTTTAGCCTTGCCCACGAAGCGCTGCTGCGCCATTGGCAACGCGCCATAGATTGGGTGCAAGAACACCAACAAAGCTTAGCAATTCAAAGCCGTGTGCAACTTGCCACCGAGCGATGGCTGCTAGAACATAAACACAGCGACTTTTTATTAGCGCAAGGCAAACCGCTGCAAGAAGCACAAAGCCTTGTGAGTAACCCTATGTTTAGCTTATCGAGTGACGAACAAGCGTTAATTAAAGCTTCTAACAATAAAGCGAAACGTAAAAAACGCATGTTACAAATAACGGCGGCTGCACTTGTGTGCTTAACCTTTATTGCCACATTTATGAGCGTGCGCAGCTATCACGCCGAACAAATAGCAAAACAAAAACGCAAAGAGGCCGAAAATTTATTGGGTTTTATGGTCGGTGAATTTGCCGATAAACTCAGAAGCGTTAAGCGCATGGATTTACTGGATGGTATTAGCAACAAAGCCCTTGAGTATTTTACCAATCAAGACGAAGAAGCAGCCTCGTTGTTTGACTTTAGCGATAAACAAGCCGAGTTTAATAACCGTTTTCAATACGCTCAAACCTTAGAGGCCATGGGCGAAGTGGCCTACTCTCGCGGCAAAACCGACGAGGCCTTCACCGCCTTTGATAATGCACGAACGCGCCTAGAATCATTACTAAAAATTCAACCCAACAACCTTGATGTTTTAATGCTTGCAGGGGCTAATGCTTTCTGGCTTGGGCAATTAAACTTTGATAACAGTGACTATACAGGCGCCGAACCTTGGATAAAACGCTACCAAGAGCACAGCAAACAAATGTACACATTAGCACCCAACGATTTTAACTCAATTATGGAGTTATCTTATTCTTATAACTCGTTAGGTTCATTGTACTTAAAGCAATTTGACTACGCTCTCGCAAAACAGAACTTTACTGAATCTTTAAAACTTAAAAACCAAGCCCTTGAGCTAAAACCTAATAACAAAAATCTATTACGCGATAAGACAGATACCATCAGTTGGATTGCAAGTACTGAAGAAAACTTAGGGCATTTCAATGAAGCTCTCAAGATTTTTGAACATGCAGAAAATGAAACAAATAAAATGTTAACTAAGTATCCGGCCGATGCTAGTGTATTAACATCGTTAGCATATAAACATATCCAACAAAGCTACTTATTAAGTTACTTCCCTGATAAATCAAAATCTTACGAAAAAGCAAAGCAAGCAACAGAAACGATGAACAAAGCGAGATTGCAAGATGTTCAAAATAAAACTATTGAAAGAACTTACTATCAGTTTCTAGCTTATCAACTCTCTCTCTCTGATAACCCAAATATAGATAATAGAGTTAGTGAAATAATAGAGTTTTTAGATACTAACAAGTCATCGAATAGACAAGTTATTGGTACAAAAATTAGCTTGATAGAATATTTCATTAATAGAAATAATATTAAAAGGGCTTTAGAACTTTTAAAAAGCCTGGATGAAAATAATATGCTACCCAGTGCACTGGATATAGACAATGCACGACTTTATACAAGAACCTTGTTAATTAGAGCGGGATTGGCTGAATCACAACAAGAAAAAAATGCTTTATGTGAAGACGCAGCAACCACTCTAAATAAAATAAGTAAAAAAACTAAAAGTATAAAATTTACTTACCCATTAATTCAGGCATATACCTGTTTAAATAAATCACACGAAATAGAAGCGACCATTGTTCCTGTAAAAGAATTGGGAATAATTAATTTTCAACTATAAAGTAAAGGAAAAAACATGATTGAAGGTAAAGTATACAATTTCACAGTGAATATTGAATTAGATAGCAACAAAAAAGCTGTATTTACATACTTCCAAGATGGTCAACAAGTATCTGGTGGTGGGGTTGTTACAGAAAGAAATAGTCTTGGTATTTACACCCTAAATGAAGAAACTCAAAAAAGAGGGTTCTTATTTTCTGCCGCTTCATTTAGTAATCATGAGGGTGACTGTGCTAAAGATTTCAGTTACGAGGTTACAAATGCTGGTACGGTAATCAATATTTCAGATACCGATGAAAACAGCGGTACAGCATGTATGATCTTCACGGTTAGCTGCAATGGTGAGGAATATCAAAGCGAAGATCCACAGTTTGAAAATAAAGAAGAAGTATAAAATCTAGAAATAACACCAACAAAAGGCTCCACCAAGGAGCTTTTTTACATTACAAAACAACAAATTAAAACCAGAAGATTACCAGAAGGTTAATTTGCACTTTTTTAAGTAACTTTATAGACACCAAAATCGTTTGCATCGGCAAAAAGGAAACGAACGTGTCTACTAATAAAAATGAACAACCAAACACTGCAAAACCAGAAGCGAAAAACGCACTACCGCAATCTATCAATTCAGAGCAACTTGCACTGATTGCCCAAATGTTTCAGAACATTCCTGAGGGAGTGTTTATCATTAATGGTCAAGGCACGTTTGAATTTGCAAACCCGATGGCGGCACAGCTTTTAGGTGATAACCAAGAAGCGTTAATCGGGCAAAATATTTTACATTACCTACACGACACCGACCGTGATAAATACATGTATACCCTACTTAGTTGGTTAGACCATAAAGACTCGCCGATAAGCCTTGGGCCAAACGAAGTTAAAATAAACCGTGCCGACAGTAAAACCCTTGAGGCGGATTTATGTATATCGAGCCTGCCAAAAAACATTGCCGTTGCAGAAAATTTATTTATTTGTGTATTACACGATTTATCATCACACAAAGAACAATATAATCGTTTAATTAAACAGGCTACCACTGACCATTTAACCGGCCTTGCAAATAGATTAACCCTTGAGGAATCATTAAAAGAGCACTGGCAAGAAAGCGTACAAACCAACCAAGCTATTAGCACTATATTAATCGACATTGATTACTTTAAATTATTCAACGACCGATTTGGTCATGTAAAAGGCGATAAATGCTTACAAAAAGTAGCAACTATAATCGCAGAATCACTCCCTTCTCGCGATTGTTTAGCAGCGCGTTATGGTGGAGAAGAATTCGCCATTATATTACCCCGCTGTCAAAAAGATACGGCCGCCGCCATTGCTAAACATATTCAAATAAAAGTAAATAACATGCCATTTACTGACATAGGTTTACCGAGTGATTTTAGAATAAGTGTAAGCCAAGGAATTTCTTGCGAATTTAATAATCAATATCGTACTTCAGAGGCATTAATTTGCGCTGCAGATACTGCTTTATACCGAGCAAAAACAGAGGGCAGAAATAAAATAAGCATTAGCGCATAGAGGTTAACAAAATGTAAACCCAGTGAGCTAAATAGCTTGCTAAGATAATCATATAGTATACTTTTATGTTATTTGTTTGTTCCTTTTTTATTGATAAACTGCGAAGCGAAATCAACGTTAGATGGGATCCAACAATGACAATTTTTAAAAAAGTACCTTTGCAACTTGCTATTGCAAGTACGCTAGCTACATCAGTGACTGCAATCGCTGCTGAGCAAACAACTGACAACACCGTTCAAGATGTTGAAGTTATTTCTGTTACAGGTACTCGCCGTAGCCTTCGTAGCATTTCTGAAAGTACCGTGCCTGTCGATTTATTAACAAGCCGCGATCTATCAAGCACAGGTCAGCTTGATATGAGCCAAGTATTGGCATCACAATTACCAAGCTTTAACTACCCAAGTGCCACCATTGCTGATGGTACTGACCACGCAAAACCAGCTGTTTTACGTGGCCTTGCTCCTGATCACACATTAGTGCTGATTAATGGTAAACGCCGCCATGCCGGTGCATTATTAAACTTAAATGGTACGGTTGGCCGTGGTTCAACGGCAGTAGATTTAAATAATATTCCGACTTCTGCAATTAAGCGTGTTGAAATTCTTCGTGATGGCGCTGCAGCTCAATACGGTTCTGACGCGATTGCCGGTGTGATCAATATTGTATTAAAAGATGCCGATGAAGGCGGTAGCGTGAGCTACACATACGGTGAATACGACACACAAATGGCAGGCTCTCCTCAGCTACTAAACACCACAACGGATAGCGAAGGCAACTTAAGCTTTGAAACTGGCAGCGACCGTGAAGTAAACGACGGCATTACGCGTACAGCAAGTGCTAATGCGGGCTTTGCACTAGGCGATAATGGCTTTATTAACGTGTCAATTGAGTCACGTAATAACGAGCCAACAAATCGCTCTGGCTTTGATGCACGTGAGCAATATAGCCGTGATGAGAATGGCGATTTAGATTCGCGTGAATTTGACTTCGACCGCTATAACCACCGTTTTGGTAAAGCCGATATCGAAGACTTCGCACTCTTTTATAACCTAGGTTACGAGTTTGATAACTCGCTATCGCTTTACTCATTTGCTAGTTACTCAAACCGTAAAGGTAACTCAGGTGGTTTTTATCGTCGTGCCAACGATTCACGTAACTTAACTGAAGTGTATCCTGATGGTTTCTTACCGCAAATTGATACCGATGTTGATGACTACTCATTTGCGATTGGCTTAAATGGCGAAACTAATGATTGGGCTTGGGATGTAAGCACCAATTATGGTCGTAACGATTTTGGTATTGGCGTAAGCAACAGCTTAAATACCTCGATGGGTGTTAGTAGCCCAACAGAATTTGATGATGGCTCGCTTGTGTATGAACAATACTTAGTAAACATGGATGCTAGCAACACACTAGATTTAGGTTTACCTGATGATGTGTTTGTTACGATTGGTGCTGAGTATCGTCACGAAAACTACCAAATCAAAGCAGGTGAAACAGCCTCTTACCTCACTGTATTAGATGACGATGGCAACCCAGTTGCTGCCGGTGGCGCGCAAGTGTTACCTGGTTTCTCACCAGAAAGTGCAACCGATAAAAGCCGTCATAACATTGCGGTGTTTGCAGAGTTTGATACTTACCTAACGACAGATTGGAACCTTGTATTAGCAGGTCGTTTTGAAGATTACAGTGATTTTGGTAGTACTTTTACCTCTAAACTTGCTTCACGCTACAGCATTAACGAGTCGCTGTCGCTACGTGGTGCAATTAGCACAGGTTTTAGAGCGCCATCACTTGCCCAAACTTCATATAAATCAGTAAGCACTGTCTTTGAAAATGGTGTGCCAAATGAAGTGGGCTTATTCCCTGTTGATGAGCCAGCAGCGCAAGCTTTGGGTGCACGTGAACTTGAAGCAGAAGAATCAGTAAATATGACAGCGGGTTTCATCTTTACGCAAGGCGGTTTTAGCTTAACCCTAGATGCGTATCGCATTGAAATTGACGACCGTATCGTTTTGTCTGAAAACTTAAGTGGCTCAGAAGTTGAAGCGATTTTAGCCGAAGCGGGCGAAGTAAATACGCAGCGCGTTCGTTACTTTACTAATGCCATTGATTCACGTACGCAAGGTGTTGATATTGTTGCGACCTACTCATTAGGTTTAGAAAACTATGGTGATTTACGCTTAAGTGCAGCAGTTAACTTTAACGACACTGAAGTGACGAATGTTAAAGAAAACCCAGCAGAGCTAGAAGCCCTTGGCGATAGCTACGAGTATTTTTCTCGTCGTGAAATCACACGCTTTGAAAAAGGCACACCAGCCGATAAATGGAACCTATCTGCAACATGGGATTATGAAAACTTCCAAACGACATTACGAGCAACTCGTTATGGTGAAGTAGTTGATACATCAAGTACTCCTGATGGAGATGAAGTACTTGATGCTAAATGGATTGCTGACTTAGAAGTGGCTTATCGCCCTGATGAGCAGTGGAAGTTTGCATTAGGCGCCAATAACCTGTTTGATCAGTACCCTCAAGATACTGTAAGTAATATTGGTTATAGCGATTTCAACCAAATTTTCCCTTATAGTGGCTTTGCGCCATACAGCTTAGATGGCCGTTTTATTTACGGTAACATCACTTATAGCTTCTAAAAAAGTCGGTGCTGGCTTAGGCTAGCACCGCAACCTCTTTTATAGCCAAAACCCTCGATTAAAATAATTCGCTTTAAACAACCTTTTTCACACTTGCGACGACTAACTAAATAACATAACCCATTAGGACATCATTATGAATTTAGTACGTATTAGCGTAAGTGCACTCTTAATCACAGCCACTACAGCGTGTATTGGCCTCTCTAATGCCAGCACAACAAACAACCAGGGTGATTATCGCGTTATCACTTTTAAAGACTGTAAAAAGGTAAGCGAAAGTACCCTCAATAACGAACAGATTGCTGCATACCTTGAGCTGGAACGTGAGCAGGTAAAACTAGAAGCGCTAGAACAACCTATTAGTGACATTGAGCTACAAGTTACTGAGTACTCTGAGCAAATAGAAGCAATCACTGAAGAAGCAGTAATTGAAGACGAAAACCATCTGCGAATTAATAAAAGCTTATTAAAAGAGCAAGATAAGTTGGCTAAAGAGCTCAATAAACTTATGGCTGCTCATGATGCCGATTTTAAAGCACTGGAACAGCAAGCAAAATTAATTGAACATGCCGCTAAGCAGTTTGATAAAACTATGAAGCCTTTGATGGAACAAGGTGAGTCAACCCATCTACAAATTTTAGCGCCGGGTGAAGACGAAAAACCAGGGTGTTTTTACACTATCTAAAGCACGTTACCTAGGTGTGCATAAAGTTTCGCATGTGATTGCCGAATGTCTTCTTTATGCACTTGCTTAAACCATTTTAATGCTTGATCTTGCTTTCCTGCTTGCCAATTGATTTCAGCAAGACGTAACTTATATATAGCAATCATATTTCGATCTGAGTCTGAGTCCATGTACTTAAGAGACTGTACATAGATTTCATCGGCTTGCTCATAATTTGCCAGAAGTTGGTGGGT
The DNA here is from genome assembly GCF_040104395.1 of Pseudoalteromonas sp. BZA4. Lineage (NCBI taxonomy): Bacteria > Pseudomonadati > Pseudomonadota > Gammaproteobacteria > Alteromonadales > Pseudoalteromonadaceae > Pseudoalteromonas > Pseudoalteromonas sp. BZA4. The sequence goes on along the minus strand of NZ_JBECOT010000014.1, from coordinate 45,469 downwards.
ACGCGCTAAATTACCTAAAGCAACAGAGATTTTGCGGTTATGGTTGGTTTTTAAAATCCAGTCAGCGGCGGTTTTTCGGCTTGCAAGTGCACCGTCTACATCACCTAATGAGTGATAAACATTTGCTTTATTCGAAGCCAATTCAAAGTGGAAAATGGGATCTTTGCTTTTGCCAAAGCGTCGCTCTGCCCTATCAAGAATTTGCAATGCCGTTTCTTTATTACCAAACACGTATTGCAAATTAGCCAATTCAACCATACGCATAGGGTTACCAAATGAGTCGAAGATTGCTTGCAGTTTTTCAAAAGCCTTTGTGGCATATTTACGACCAGTTTCAAAGTCGCCTAAATAGTGCATTGATTTGGCGTAATAAAAATACACTTGTACTTGAAAGACAACAGGTAACTCTTCACTGGTTATGAAAGGCTCAGTGCTATCTTTCAAGATTTGAAATTCCATTTTGTCGTAGAAATAATCAAACTGATAAGATTTAATCTCATACCAACGCGCAGAACCAAGTTCACTGCTTGCTAGCTGTTGGTTAATGTAATCTAAGCAACTAATTTGTGATTGTGGATCACAAAACATCTCATGATCACTAAAGTTTTCAGAGGCACTGGCATTAAGGCTCGATAATCCTAACAATAACAAGGCTAACTTTTTCTTCATGCACTATTTTCTCAGTGATAACTCACTCAGAAAACTAACAAAATTTAACAACTTATAACAGTAGTTTTTAATTAAATTGATAGGTGTAACCCAGCACTAAATTTTGATCTGAGCCATAATCACTGTCTTCTGTTGCAGCAAATAGTTTAAAACTTTGTTGCCTATCAAATTGATAACTTGCACCAATAGCGGCGAAATACCCTGAATAATCGTTAGACCCCACCGAATAAGCCGCAGCAGTCATTAATGTCCATTTTTCGGATAATGGCTTTAAAGCAAACGCGCCCAAGTAACCACCATCACTACTGTTTGGAATGAGCACCCAACCCTCAGGGCCAGGTATTTCTGTTGTTAAACACGCACCTTGCCCTGCTAAACAAGCAATTTCACCATCAACATGGCTATAACCACCCATAGCGAAAATTTGCCAACCATAGGGCGCAATATCAAAGTAACTCAGTGGCATAAAGGTGCCAACACTATAGGTTGTACGCTCAGCTCCCTGATCATAACTTTGCTTACCAAAGTTAAAATTAACAATGCCAATATCAAATAGCCACGAGCCACCAACACGCCATTCATCGCCATTGGCACTCACACTGGCATTAAGCTTTTTAACTGCTCCCAAACTTAGCGAACCGGTGATCCTTAATTCATCTGAATAACTTGCTCCAAACTGAGTGACGACCTTGGTGGGATCTTCGCTCAGCTTAGTTTGTTCACCAGTTGTAGTTTGCGCCGCTGATACATTAAACACTGAAATTACCGATAAAGCAGCGAGCGCACCTTTTTTACCTAGTACCATATTAACGTCCTTTTAGTTTGACTGAGTCACAATTCATAATAACTGTGTATTAGGTAAATAAAAGTGTTTATTTTATGTTCTTTGAAAAACTTCACATTAGAGGGAGGATAATCTAGTAAAAGCCGGCTAAACACTACTTTAGCCAGCATCCGATCCCTTAAAGAAGGAGTAAACTACCTAAACCTAGGAAGGTAACAAAACCGACGATGTCGGTGACTGTGGTCAGGATCACAGAACCTGAAAGGGCTGGATCGATTTTAAGCTTATCTAAAATCGATGGGATCACTACCCCTGATAATGAAGCAGCAACCAAGTTAAGTAAAATAGCGATAGTGATGGTTAAACTTAACATGCCATCGTTGAACCAAAAATAAGTGAGTACACCAATCACAAAGGCCCAAACACAGCCATTTAGCGCCCCTACTCTTAGCTCTTTTTTCAGCAGTGCTCTACGGTTGGAGTCGGTAACCTGACCGAGTGCTAAACCGCGCACAATAACCGTTAACGTCTGACTACCTGCAATACCGCCCATAGAAGCGACAACCGGCATTAATACCGCCAGCGCAACCACTTGCTCGATAGTTGCCCCAAACAAACCGATAAACCAAGAGGCCAAAAACGCCGTTGCTAGGTTAATACCAAGCCAAATACCGCGGTTTTTTGCCGATTTAGTGACGCTTGAGAACAGATCCTCGTCTTCACGAAGACCACCGGCTTTTGCAGCGGCTTCGTCGGTCACTTCTTGGCGCAATTCATAAGCTGATGACACTGATAACCGGCCTAATAGTTTGTTGTCGGCATTCACAACTGGCATCGCCATTTGCTCACTGTGAATAACCACTTCAGCAGCCTCGTATAGGTCGTCATCAGCATGTAAAGCCGATACATCAAGGCTCGCGTAATCCAGCAGGCTGTCGTTATCATTAGCTTTAAATAAAGCGTTGATAGCCACTTCACCAATGAGAGTGCCCTTACGGCTGACTAAATAAATCACCTCGGTATATTGCGGTAAACCTTTTTGAAAAATTTTACGCGCCCCTGCCACTGTGAGTTTTTCTGACACTTTTAGCGCATCAAAATCGAGCCAGTGACCTAACTGCTCTGGATTATATTGCTGTGCAAGGTCGTACTGCTTTGTTTGAACTTCATCGAGTTGTCTGCGTGCATAATCAACAAAGCGCTCAGGAATAATTTCTTCAAGTTCAAGTAACTCTTCTACGCTTACTTCGTCAAGTAGCTTAAAGCCTTCGGCTTCTTCTAGACTTTGCAATAACCAACGACAGCTATCGCCACCTAAGTTAATGAAGATTTCATGTTGCGTATCTTCATCGAGTAATTGCCAAATCTCTAAACGCTGTTCTTTAGGTAATGCTTCAAACAATAACGATAGATGTTCTGTAGAAAGCTTTTCTTTAGCATCAGCAAGTAACTTATTTTTGCGTGTTGTGGTGTCACACTGAAGCAAGTCATCAATTAACTGGGGAAGTTGGTCAACAGGATACTCAATCATTTGAGACCTCGGTTAATTACATCAATAACAATAGTCTAACGCAGCTCAGGAAAAATAACTGCTCTGAAAAGGTATATTTTTTGAAACCAAACAATTATCCCCCAGCTGTAAAACATCGTTTTTAAATCACTGTTTCAAGCTAGAGAATCACAATTGCATAAAAAAGCACACTTAAACGCAATTAAGATCTATTACCGTTCGTATTACAATAATAAAAACCAATACTCAATGCCTTTGGCAAAGAAGCGCTTAATAAAGAGCTATTAGCTCTATCGCTTGTTGCTTTTGAACGTACGTTTGATGTTCTTGAATCACTTTTCACGCGTTTTATCGATAAAGCGCAAACGCGTCCTAGTGAAGCTGTTGCACTTTTAGACGATCAACAACTTGAAGGCTTACATTTATTTAGAACCAAGGCGAGGTGTATGACTTGTCATGAAGGTGCTTTACTCAGCGACAATGAATCCCATGTTACGGGGCTACATTTTTATGGTAGAAAACTTCAAGATTTAGGCCGTTTTGATGCCACCCAAGACTCCGCTGATATTGGCAAGTTTAGAGCCCCTTCTCTTTTAGCGTTACAACAAAGTATGCCTTGGATGCACCATGGTGGCTTTCAAAGTTTGCTAGGGATAGTCAACTTCTACAACGCAGGTGGAGCAAGGCCAAAACCGAGAAAAAAATTTAAAGATGATCCAAACTACCCACAGACAACTGAGTTACTGCATAAGTTAGAGCTCAGTAAGGATGAAAAAAATGCACTCATCGCATTTTTAGAAACCCTTTAACTGCACGCTCGCTCTTAGCGATAAGAGCGGGCTTTCTTACCCCTTCAATTGACTTGGCGTAAGCCCGGTCCAGCGTTTAAATGCTCGTCTGAAATTAGCAATATCATAAAATGATAAGCGCATGGCGACTTGCTCATTGCATTGTTCCCGTATGGCAAGTAGGTAAATCGCTTTGCGCTTACTTTGCTCATCATACAAGGTAGAAAAACGTACGCCATGAGCTTTTAATTTACGCTTGAAGGTTGCAGGGCTCATGGCAAATTGGCTGGCTACTTGATCTAAATTTAACGCCGGAGTTTGATAAATTAATCGGCTCACGGCTTCAACAAAGGTGCTATTTGCAGAATTTAATGCCGCTAGTTGCGAGTTAATTTGTGAGAACCTAAAACTACTAAACGCGGGGTTAGTGAGCCTAAGCGCGTTTTTATTCAATACCCAACGGGTTATAGGCTTTTCAAAAGCGACTTTAAGGCCCAAATACTGCTCGTATTCTTGGCTATGTCTGGCGCGTTTATAGGCAAACTCAAACTGACAAGGGACTCGCTCACCCGCCACCTTTTTTAGAACTTGGTAAAACGCGGCGCTGTAAATTTCCATTACGTACTGGCTTATTTCATCATCCAAGCCCACAGCATTTTGCAGCACAATGTAATACTGCTCGTTGTGCACATAACTATAACTAAATAACAAAGGGGCTAGCTGCATGCGCAAATTGTGTAACTGCTTTAAAGCTTGGCCAATGTGCGCTGCATGTAACACGCCTTGGGCGGCAACAGAGGTATCGTTTGCCAGTTGACTGCCTAATAAAAAACCGCTGTCGGCGGACTTCATCAACTGCTTAAACTGCGTCAATAAACGCACTTGCTGTGAAATACTAAACTGATGCTGCACACTCATTAAGTCTTGCTCAAACACCCCAGTGCCTCTGAGTAACTTATGCAATGCAATGCCGCGACTTAAGGCCAGCTCCACCAGCGTGGTGATCAGGCCCTGTGCGGTGAGGTATTTGTCATCTTGATTAAGATACGGCTTCACAATGGCTGACTCTTTGTTGTTTTTGTTGTTGTAACTTAGCGTGTAAACGCGAGCTTAAACTTTGTGGTGTATCGCCTTGTATACTGCCTACTAAGGCCGCTGTTACATCTTGAAACTTTGCGTGTTTTGCACCTTCGACCTTAAATGCACAATGGCTCAGCGCCGAGGTAATTTGCGCCACCAGCTCTTTTGCTTGTACTGCGCTGGTATTTGGCATTAGCACCATAAAGCAGTCTCCTGCATAGCGACACACGACATCGCTAAGGCGGCAATTCATCAATAAAAGCTCGCTCACTTCACCTAGTAAGCGGTCGCCTTCGATAAAACCAAATTCAGCGTTAAAATCAGCAAAACCGCGAATATCAATGGCGGCTAGTTGCAGAGGCTGTGGCTCACTTAACTGCTCTTTTAGCACTGCTTGTAAGTAATCAGCCTTATACAGCCCTGTTATTGAGCACACTAACTCATGCTCACGATGCTGTGCTTCACGGCGCTTTAACTGCCTATTCAGTACGTATTGCTCTTGATGCCACTGATAAAGCCCAAGGCTTGTAAAAATCATGCCAATCGGCGCAGGCAATGATTCAATCCAAGTAAGCCACGTGTTGGTTGGTTGATGTAACCACTCATCAAATAAATCAAGGGAAGCTGAAAACATAAAAAGCCCAAGCCCAAGCACTAAAAAGCTGGTGACTTTGCCGGGCGGCCTCGAAATAAGCAGCGCAGCTATCCAAGTAAGGGTCATTAGCACAATGCCACCCTCACCTAAAATATCTAACCACGCGATATCAGCAAGAGGCTTTAATTCTCCTGCTTGTGCGCTTAGCAAAAACGCAATTACAAACAGAGCAATAACTGCATTGGTTAAAAGTCGATGATGAGTAAAAGGGTTATATCGCATTCTCAGTACCTAACAATAATTCACGCTGCCATGCTAACTCGTTAGCGTTTAAAGCAGCAGGGTCATATTAGCTCAATGATGTGACAGCAAAACGACAGTCAAACCTTGTTAAACCCTTTAAGTACTGTAATTGCCTTAAAAAGATGGGGTTATTGCAGCTCAAAAGTACTTTTAAAACCCTCTAATCACTTGTTTTTACTGGCTGTTAGCGATTTTCTGTCACATTTGCGTCATTTAAGCTGCGTACTTTGCTCATCAAACCAAGGACAACCAGGAGCAAACCCATGAAACAATTTAAAACGAAGGCGTTAGTAAGCGCCCTCGCCTTATGCCAATTTGCCGCTTACGCACAAGACGAACAAAGCAGCGATGAGAAAAAAGTAAAAGTCTCTGAAGAGCTTGTTGTATATGGCGAAATTGGTTATCGCAACCGCTCACAAGAGCTGGCACCGACGCTTGAATACTCACAAGAATACTTTCAACGTTTTGAACCGCTGACTGCCGGTGATGCATTAAAACGTGTACCGAGTGTGACGTTTTTATCAGATGTTTTAGAGTCTGATGGCGCCCGTATGCGTGGCTTAAGCCCAGCTTACACAAAGGTGCTTATCAACGGTGAAGAAGTACCTGGTGCAGGTGCTGACCGCTCATTCTTTGTTGACCGTATTCCTGCCGAGCTAATTGAGCGTGTAGAAATTATTCGTGCTTCAAGTGCAAACCGCTCTGCCGATGCCATTGCCGGTACGCTAAACATTGTATTGCGTGACGGTTACAGCCTAGATGGTGGTTACCTTCGTGCGGGTGGCCTGCGTTATGACGATGGCGAATTAAAAGAAAGCTTTGCAGGTGTTTACGGCACTGAGTTTGCTGGCGGCCGTTTACTACTTGGTGCGAACTTACAAGGTCGTTATAACCCAAAACAAAAATCAAGCCTACGCTATGGCGACAGCCCAGAGAATAACGCTAATTACAAAACCGAAGAATTCGATAACCGCGAAGATCAATCAGATATTCGCGACGGTGACGACACCTCGCTAAACGCCAGCTACGAAATAGCTTTTGATGACGGCAGCAAGTTCGATATCAGCGCAATTTGGGTTGATACCGACCGTACTGAAGATGAGCGTTCATTTGAATATGACGATCCAACAGCAATCAATAACTCAATTGTTGAAGGCGGTAACCTTGAGACCGACAACGCCAATGTGTCTTTCATCGATCAAACCAACTACAACATCAACTCGGGTTATGAGTTACCCATTTTTGGTGGCACCAGTAAATTCAAACTTGGTTTTGCAAGCTTTGAAGAGTCTGTTTACGAGCAAGAAGTAGAAATCGATACCTCTGAGCTACCTATGGTTTTTGAGGAAGAAGAAGAAACCGTAGACCTTGATGACAAAGAATGGTCATTACAATGGCAGCATAGCTTATTTGCAGGCGAGAGCAAAACGATTCAATTCGGTGCCTTTGTCCAAGGTAAAGAACGCGATACTGCGGTTTATCAAGCCGAAGGTGAAAGCGAACAAAGCTTTACCAGCTGGGATCAGTTCAGCAAAACACCACTGTCACTGGCAGGCTTTAACAACGAGTTTGAAGCAGCCGCTGGTGGCGTCAATAAACTCGAAGAAGACCGCCTAGATGTATTTGCATTAGTTAAGCACGAAGACCAAGACTTCTCGTGGGAGTTAGGTGTGCGCTACGAAACAACCGACTCAACCATTACTGACAAAGCAGAAGGTGTAAGCGCTAAAAACGATTATGACTTCTTCTTACCATCGGCACATTTACGCTACAACGTCTCTGAAAACGGCCGTGTCAGTGCATCGGTTGCTCGCAGCTTACGTCGTCCTGACTTTGATTACATCACCCCAGCTCTACTTGAAAAAGAATTAGGCGATAACGACTTTTTAGGTAACCCAGACTTACAACCAGAATCATCTTGGGGTATGGACTTAGGCTATGAATATCGCTTAGGTAAAAGCGGTGTCGTGGGTATCAATGTGTTCTATCGCGATGTCACAGACCTTATCGAAATAGCCAATACAGGCCAACAAGGTTCAGAAGGTGATGGTACTTACATTTTGCAACCGCGTAACACCGGTGATGGCAACGTAAAAGGTATCGAGCTTGATTTATCAACGCCGCTAAGCGCTCTTAGCATGCCAAACACCGGGGTATTCTTTAACTACTCATGGCTTGATTCAGAAGTAGATGACACTTTCGGTAGCCGTAAATTCAACGACCAATCTGACTACGTGTTTAACGTTGGTTTTATTCAAGACCTACCTGATTTAGGCGCTTCGTTCGGTGCAACTTACCGTAAACAAGGTGATGCTTATGGCCGTATCGTGGGTGAAGAAGTAACCACACACTACGGCGCAGACCTTGAACTATTCGTAGAAAAACGCTGGCAAGACGTCACACTTCGTTTAGTGGGCTCAAACCTATTAGATGCAAGTAAAGACGAAACCTTTAACAAGTTCGACACGGTTGATGACCAAATCAACCGCGACTTTGACGAGTATGAACTGGAGTCTGAAGAAGCAGGCCCTGTTATTCAGTTAATGCTGCGCTACGCATTTTAATAAACAAAAAGTTATTAAGGCAGCGCATTGCTGCCTTGTAGTATATTTGGGGATCCCATGAATTTTAAAAAACCACTTAATCTTGTTGCCAGTGCAGTAATGCTAAGCACCCTAGCTGCGTGTAGCCAAACAACGGCAACCGAGGCACCAAGTAAAAACCAATTAACAGCTTTTGGCACAACTGAAAATATGCAAGGCTCACAAGCAGCAGCCCTTGCTGATGACACTTGGCTATTGAGCTCACAAAGCCAAGGCCTGCAACTTATTGATGCCACAGGTAAACAGCACGGATTACAAAAAGGTAATTTCGAAGCGTTATCTGTTAAGGCGATCAACAAAAACAGCTATCTTGTTGCTAGCATCGACAACGAAGCTGACCAAGCGGTGATTTTTAGCTTACAAAAAGCAGCTAAATGGCAGCTAACTGAAATTAGCCGTATCAGCCCACCAAAAGCAAAACCTGAGGCGGTGTGTTTATTTGCTAACCCGACAACTCAAGCAGTTTCGGCATTTTTGGCAGACGCTCGTGGTCTTATCCGCGAAACACTGGTGTTTGATATGGCAAACAAACGCGCATTAAACCTTGAATTACGTGAGTTTGCTGGCGTAAGTGAAACATCAGGCTGTGCGGTTGATGATAACAGTAAAACTCTTTATTTAAGTGAAGGCGAGCTAGGCATTTGGCAAATTAACGCAGATGCTGAATCGCGCGCCGATAAAAAACCCGTGGCTTTGATGTCGCCATTTGGCAGCTTAGCGCCTGAAGTTGGCGGTTTAAGCACAACAGATGATGGTAGCTTATGGTTCACCACCTCTGAAGATAACCAATTACATCGCTACGAAAAGAGTACTAAACGTTTTAGCAGCTGGCAATTTGCTGGTGAACTGGCGATTGAATCTGCCGCAGTGCGCTTTAACAATAAGCAAGCTGATATCGTGTTATACGATGATGAATCAGGTCATTATGTAAAAGGTCAAATAGATGGGCAGGCTAAACAACATAATAGCGCTAAAACAGCCGCTGTTACTTACATCAATGCACAAGCGCAAACCGATGCAGTACGTGCTTTTGGTGATGCCGCCGATGACCCTGCTATTTGGGTAAACCCTAAAAATGCAGCAAAAAGCCTGATCTTAGGTACCGATAAACGCCGTGGTTTAATGGTGTATGACCTTGCAGGCAAAGAGCTACAAGCGCTAGAAACAGGCCGTTTAAATAATGTTGATGTGCGCCAACATGCCAGTATCAACAACGCAACAAATACCTGGATTGCAGGTAGTAACCGTACTCACAACAGCATCAGTGTTTATAGCGTCGATACTCACAATCAGGTGCAACATCTTGCTGAGCTGCCAACGACTCTAAAAGAAATTTACGGTATGTGTATGTACTCATCAAACACAGGCAACTATGTGTTTATGAATGACAAATCAGGCCTATTTCAGCAATACAAACTAACTGGTAATAATGAGAGCGTATCAGCACAACTAGTGCGCGAATTTAGTGTTCCAAGCCAACCTGAAGGTTGCAGTGCAGATGATAAAACCGCACAGCTATTTTTAGGTGAAGAAGACGAAGGTATTTGGTTTATTGGCGCTGAGCCAACAGCAGGAAATAAACCTGTAATGCTGCAAACCGTGAACGATATGTTGGTTGATGATGTAGAAGGCATGGAAATTTACCACGCAAAAGATGCCCGCTATTTAGTGGTTTCTAGCCAAGGTGATTACAGCTATGTGCTTTATAAAATTATTGATGGCAATACCCCTAGCCTAGAGTTTGCGGGTAAATTTGCAATCAGCAATAACCTAGAGTTAGCAATAGATGGCGTATCAGAAACTGATGGCCTAACGGTAACACCGGCTGCGTTACCGGGCTACCCTGAAGGGGTGCTAATTGTGCAAGATGGTTACAACCGTATGCCACAGGCACCGCAAAACTTTAAGATTATTGACTGGCGCGAAGTAAAAAAAGCTATTCAATAAATTACTCCGTAAGGGTGCTCGGTTTATCTGGGCACCTTTTTTATCTGAACATGTTTAATCAGTAAAATAGATAACTAAAACACCCAACTATTGCACCGTAAATTAGCATAGGCAAAAAGGTTTTCTTAAGCACTGGCCCTTCTTGATTATTCACTCCAACAATACTGGCTACAGCAATAATATTGCTAATGCAGATCATATTCCCCATCGCCGCCCCCGTTGATTGCAACGCAAGCACTAAGGTTTCTGACAAGCCCACTTGCTGTGCAATACCATATTGAATACCGCCAAAGGTAAGATTAGACACCGTTGCAGAGCCTGAAAAGAAAGTACCGAGTGCCCCCAAGTACGAGGCAAATAACACCCAGTGTTCGCCGCTTAAATCAGCAAAGGTACTCGCCATATAAAATATGGGCGCATTATGGCCACCTTGCATTAAAACATTCACCATCACCAGCGCCCCGATCAAAGCAATACATGGCATAGCAATACGGCCTAAGGTGTCGGAGCACATTTGCTTTACTTGTGACTTGCTCATTTTAAGTAACGGCACACAGATCAACACCACTAATACAAACGGGATCAACGCTGGTACAAACAAGGTTTTATATGACCACCCCACTGAGGTGCCGAATATCTCATGTAAAGATAAGATCAGTGCTTTGCTTAATTCAAATTGTGCAAAGCCCAAATGAATACTCAGCCAGAGCGTTTCGTCGTTAAGCAATGCTTTAATGCCCAACTGATGAATACGGGTTATCACCAGCACAACTATCAAAAGTAATAATGGTAATAATGCTAAAAATAGCGCTTTGGGTGTGAGCTCAGCTTTGCCTTTCGTGCTTTGTGCATTTACAGCTGACTTATCTAACCCCACTCCCCTACTTGCTAAATAGATAGTCACTAATAGACCCACTGCACCACCTATCAACGATGGAAATTCATAGTTCCACTGGGCAAACAACCAATAAGGAAAAACACATGAAAACACACTCAAATAAATGAATACGCTATTTTGATGCACCTTTTTTAGTGGTAAAACAAGACACAGCGCAATCATAGGAATAACCAAAGCAGCAATAACATGACAAAGCGCCGTCCATCTTGAGATAGCCAGCACTTGTCCGTCATCTAAGTTTAGCGCCGAAAAGCCAAACCATGTTGGTGTGCCAACTGCACCAAAAGATACGGGGATCGAGTTTAAAACAAGAGTGAAAATAATCACTTTAAAAGGCGAGAAACCAAGCCCGACCAAAATAGGCGCCGCGATGGCCGCAGGCGTGCCAAAGCCCGATGCGCCTTCGAGCATAAATGCAAACGCCCAACCAATGATCATCAACTGCGCAACTTGATTACTGCTAATTGATTCGAGCCAGTGTTTTATCGTGGTTTCGGCCCCTGATATTGCCAACATGCGGTTAAGTAAAATAGCCCCTGCAATAATCGAAATGGGCGTCATAACAGACAACACACCAGCAAACGAATTAGCAAGCAACAGCCTTAAATCAGCTTGAAAGTAAAACAGTTGCAGTAAAGCAGCAAGTAGCGCTGTGATGGGTAAGGCAATATAAGAAGCGATGGGGCTGCGTTTTACCATCATCCAGATCAGCACCAAAATAGGTAGTGCAGCCACTAGGGTATTCATGGGTCATCCTGTTGTTTTTATTAAGCGCTTTCCTTAATTCAAAGTATAGTCAGGATAACCATAATCAGTATTTTTTATTTATTAAATAAGAGTACTGAGCCACCAAAGTAACAGTACTAACACAGAAATAGCGACTAAAGCTTTGGTTTTGTGCTTTTGAATAACTCGCTCTGCCTGATTACCTGCGTAATAAACAACTGCAGCAAGGGCAAAGTAGCGGATTGAACGAGCAATAACCGTTGCCAGTAAAAATAGAAAAATTGAATACTTAGTTGCTCCAGCGGCAAGCATGGCAATTTGAAATGGGATGGGCACAATGCCGAGCGTCAATACAAACCAAAAGCCTTGTGCCTGCATTTTTTGCTTAACTTGCTCGAACTGCTCAGGGTTTGAGAAGGTATTAATCACCCAGTCCCCCACTACATCAAATAGATAGTAGCCGAGGGCATAACCAAAAATAGCACCAATAATACAACCAATGGTCGCCATTAATGCGATTAACCAAAGCTTTTCGCGACGGGCTTGCATTAACGGAACAAGCACAGCTTCAAGAGGAATAGGCACTATGGTTGACTCTAAAAATGATGCCACCGTTATTGATTTGAGCATATGTTTAGAGTCGATAAACTGCCGTGTTTTTTGCTTTAACTTTTTAGCAATTGCCATTATTCATCCCTTGGAGTTTTGTTGCGATATAGGTTACAACAAAAACCCTTAACCGTCCCTTACGGTTTATGAACATAACGGCTACGGCCTTGGTTTTTTGCCAAATAAAGCGCTTGGTCGGCACGTTTCATGGTGTTACTAAATGTCTCTGTGGCACGTTTTATAGCCGAACCCACACTCACGCTGAGCGTTTTACTCGGCGTCACCATCACATTATTAGCAAGGCTGAGCAGTTGCTCACAGGTAGCAAGTAACTCATCAGCGTCGTCGGTGGCTACATAAAGTGCAAACTCCTCACCGCCGATTCGTGCAAATAGAATGTCTTCATCTAATGCTTGATGACACTGATAAACAAAATCTATCAATACCTGATCACCAACATCATGGCCATATTCATCATTAATCGCCTTAAAGTGATCGATATCAGCTATCACTAGGCTATGTGGCTTATCTTGGTTTTGCTGCACATAATGATAAAAATAACGACGGTTATACGCCTTTGTTAATACATCGGTTTTTAGTTCTTCTTCAAGCTGTTCGCGGGTTTTAGCTAAGTCTGTAAGGGCAAGATAAAGACCAAACCCAGTTACTAGCATCCCTAAAGTGCGGGTAATATCTTCGATATAAATGCCAACCCAGATTGGTTGAAATACCAGCTCGTCTAAAAAATCAAAAGTAAGCCCAACACTCCAAAGGAAGATACCCACACTTAAAAATAAGTAACTGCGCTTAGCAACCACCGAGGTTTGCACAAACGCGAAAATACAAATCAAAATAAGCAAATTGATGGCGTCACTTAGCACGCCATTTAAGTAGATATCGTTTTCGAGCCGATTAAAGTAATACAGATAAGTGATCACTATCAGCAACAAAAAGACAATAAAAGAACTAATAAATAACTGCTTTATTATGAGTGGTACTGAGTTTAACTCAGCCTTTACTTCTGGGGGAGAGACTTGCTTATTCATAACTAATCACGACAACGTACTGCAATGAACTCAACATTAGCAAAGCAAATTTAAAAGTGCATGATAAAGCCGCTTTAAAGGGCAAAAACCAGCGTTTTTACTGGAGTAAAAAGTCTAAAAATAAGCCGTTTTAGTCAGTAAAAAAGTCTAAGTTCATGCTATTTGCCACTAACGGTCGCAATTCTGCTGTTATTTTTTTATCATCGCTGACAATTTAAATGACACAGCAAGAATCAATGAGCGACGCACGATTTATTCCTTTTCGAAAACACGACATCATTAACCTTTGCCAAGCCTATTTAGGTGAATCGCAATCAGGTTCGTTTATGGAGTTTGCTACACTTTTGCAAAGCGTGACTCATTACCAATATCACGAGCTGCTGGAGTCATTAAAAAACAACTATGCGCCATTTGACCCAAATAGCGACACCCGCACCCTAACACCGATTACTAACGAGCAACGTGCCAACTACCAATCTGCCTTTGCAAAAGACTTTGCCACCGTACTCAATGCTGCCAATTTTGAAACTATTACCAATCAAGACTTGCAAGATGCATTGAATGAAGAGTCTTTATTTAAAGTGCGTTTAGCCGTTGAGTTTGATGACTTCGCAGAAGTGGTCTTTTACCGCCGCGGCGAATCGCAAAAAACTGAGACGCTGCGCAGTTTTTGGGGTCTAAAGAAAAAGCAGATTCAATTTACTAACTATGACCGCGTTGCCATATTCATCCGCTTTAAAGACAAACAGTACTTTTTAGAAAAAGGCAAAATGCCAGTGGGCTTTGAACCAAATTCAACTATTGTCAAATTATTTCAGAATGTCCCAAAAGCCGATTTAGAAATGCTGTTTCCGAATAGCGAAGTAAAAATGCGCCCAATAGATAAACTGATTATAGGTTCATCAGCATTGATTGGCGGTGCTGTGGTGTTGGTAACAAAATTAGGCGCGTCAATTTTACTACTGATTGCTCTGATTGCCTTTTGGGGTGGTTGGCGCAGTGAAGAAGTGCATATGAGTCAGCAACACTTTATTACCTTTGCAATCGGCATGGGGGTATTTGGCAGCTTTATTTTTAAAGAATGGAGCAAGTTTAAAAACCGTAAAATTCGCTTTATGAAAGCACTAGCCGACAACTTGTATTTTAAAAACCTCGATAACAATGCAGGTGTTTTCCATACTCTAGTTGATGCAGCTGAAGAAGAAGATGTTAAAGAGGCGCTGCTTGCCTACACCTTTTTACTAAAAAGCGAATCAGCGATGACTGCAGAGCAATTAGATAATCAAATTGAGCAATGGTTTAAGGAGCAACATAATTGCCAGCTCGACTTTGAAATTGATGACGCTTTAAACAAACTCGTAAAGCTTGATCTAGTTAATCAGCAAAGTGATCTTTATTCAGCGGTTGATTTAGATGAGGCCAAACAGCGCTTAGATGCGCGCTGGGATGACTATTTTAAGTTTGCCTAAGCCTTTAAAATCAGCTACTAGCAAGTACAAATAAATTTAGAGTCAATTCAACTGGGGTAAATGCAACTTTATCTCAATGTGCTTGCGCAGCGAATGGTCTGCTTTTAGGATAAAATTTTACGGCTAAAAAAAGACCATTCCATGCAATTAAAAAAAACAATCCTTATTGGAGCAAGCTTGCTGTGCGCAGCAACAACAGCTCAAGTATATGCTAACGACAAGTTTGTCTCTGAAGATATTTTTCAACTTGAATACGCAGGCGACCCACAAATAAGCCCAGACGGTAAAAAAATCGTTTATGTGCGCAGCGGCTACGACATCATGAAAGATGGTAATAAGCGTAGCTTTTGGCTGTACGATATAAAGTCTGGTCAACACACACCACTGTTTTCTGATGAGCATAACTATAGCCAACCTACTTGGTCTCCAGATAGCAAGAAAATTGCCTTTACCAGCAACTCAAGTGGCTCAAATCAACTTCACGTTTATTGGTTAGCACAAGACAAACAAGCATTATTAACGCAACTACCAAAATCAGTACGTAACTTAACTTGGTCGAATGACTCTGCACAAATTGCTTTCACCATGAGCATCCCTGAAGGTAAATCTGCGTTCGCTAAATCAGTAAAATTGCCGAAAAAACCAAAAGGCGCTGAGTGGTCAAAACCAGTGAGAGTGTTTGAAAAAGCACGCTATCAAGCTGATGGCGCAGGCTTTTTAGAGCCTTCATATCGTCACGTTTTTGTTATTCCTGTTTCGGGTGGCACACCACGCCAATTAACATCGGGTGATTATCAGCACTATGGCCCACTTGCTTGGGATCCAAGTAACACAAAACTCGCTTTTTCTGCTGATCGCAATGATGAGTGGGAATATCGCACAACTGAGTCAGACCTATATGAAATTAATGTAAAATCAGGCGAGCTTACGCAACTAACCGATTTACCAGGTCGCGAAAGCAACCCGCGTTACGCACAAGACGGTGATGAACTTGCCTTTGTTGCGCGTGACAACGCCCCTGTGCCTTACATTAACTCGACACTATCTATGCTCGATTTAGACGATAAATCAATCAAGCATATTACTGAAAAATTAGACCGCTCAGTGGCTGATTATAAGTGGTCAGGCGATGGTGACTTTGTTATTCAGTACGATGATTTTGGTAAGCGTAAGCTCGCTAAAGTAAACAGCCGCGGTAAGGTCACTGACTTAACTGATACCGTATCGGGCACTTCAATTGGTCGTCCGTATATCAGTGGTAGTTTCAGCATGGCCAATAATGGCGCTATTGCGTACACCACAGGCAGTGAATACCGCCCAGCTGATTTAGGCTACATCTACAGAGGTAAAAGTAAAACGCTAACTTCATTAAACGAAGATGTATTAGGCCATAAGAAGCTTGGTAAAGTGCATGAGCTGAATGTTAAGTCGCAGTTCGACGGCCAAGCCATTCAAGGTTGGTATATCACACCACCTGACTTTGATGAAAACAAACAATACCCATTAATGGTCGAAATTCACGGCGGCCCACATCTTGCCTATGGCCCAAGCTTTACTGCTGAATTACAACGTTATGCCGCTGAAGGTTACGTGGTTGTGTATGTGAATTACCGTGGTTCAACAAGTTACGGTAAAGACTTTGCACTACTGCTAGATGGTAAATACAGCTCTGAAGAAGACTTTGCCGATCACAACTCGGCAGTTGATGCCATGATTGCTAAAGGCTTTATCGACAAAGATAACCTATTTATTGCTGGTGGTTCAGCAGGTGGTATTGCAACGGCTTATGCGGTTGGTTTAACAAACCGCTTCAACGCTGCGGCAATTACCAAGCCTGTGATCAACTGGTTAAGTAAAACTCTTTCTGCCGACAGCTATATTGGTCAAATTCGTAACCAATTCCCTGGTATGCCATGGGATAATGTGGAGCACTACTGGAAACGTTCGCCGCTTTCATTAGTGGGTAACGTAACCACGCCATCATTGATCATGACAGGTGAAGAAGACCGCCGTACGCCTATTTCAGAATCAGAGCAGTTCTATCAAGCATTAAAACTGCAAAAGGTAGATACCGTGCTTATTCGTGTGCCGGGCTCACCACATGGTATTGCGGGTCGTCCATCACGTATGATTTCGAAAATTGAATACACGCTTGCGTGGTTCAAACAATATCAGAAGTAATGAATTAAGCAGGAGTGAGCTGCTCACTCCTGCTTAAAAATAATGATGACTAAGCGCAAGTTGAGCAGAACCTATCGACTGCGCTTTTTCCCCGCACACGCCCAAACCCACTTCACAGCTACGTAGTCCACGACTATCTAAACGTGCAAATGCTGCAATTGATAACTGCTTGAGCTGTTCAAGCGCTTTACTCGGTAACGGCGAATCAATAATCACAGCTTGCATATCTAATAAACTTAAACTGTTATGCATGGCAATACTGATAGCCTCAGCAGATTTTTCAAGCCAAGGCTGAACTAGCAATTTATGCGTTGTAAACTGACTGTCGGTAAGCTCATACACTGAAATGCTAAGTTGCTGCTTATCAAACTCGCTTTGCAATGATAGTAATGAACATTGACTAAGTAACTGCTCCCGATCAGCGTTTAGCATTGAGCCTATAGCACCGGCATTACCACTTTTACCTTCGAGAAGTTGGTGGTTAATCACCACAGCTCCACCTAAAAAAGCCCCCAAATAAACATACAAAAAATCGCTGTAGTTATTAGGGTTACCAAGGCTTAGTTCTGCACAGCAGGCAGCGTTATTATCGTTACTAATATAAACCGGTAAATTAAACTGACTTTCTAAGTAACCTTTTAAGTCGAAATTTTGCCATTGGCTAAGGGTATTTGTTGCAGTATCTGAAGCGGCTTGCCATTGCCAAATATCAAACGGCATAGCGACCCCTAGCCCACACACATGTGAGCGCAGTTCAGGTTCTAATTGACTGATTAATTGTGGGATATGTGTTTCTAAGAATGATTTAAGCTCATCGACAGATGCTTCATTCACCTCAACAGATACCGATGCTCTTTGCGTGCTTTGTAAGTCAACGAGTATCAGGTCGAAGCGTCGTCGCCCGATTTTCAAACCAAAACTAAATGCGCCATCTGGATTGAGCCTAAACGGCACGCTTGGCTGCCCTACTCGTCCTTTTACAGGTGCATCACGAAGCAATAGCTTATCTTCTTCGAGCTTGTTGATGTTCACTGTTGCAGCCTGAGCAGACAAGGCTAACGCTTTTGCTATTTGCGCTTTAGGCATGCTTTGCTGTTGCCTAATTAAACTTAAAATTGCGCGCTCGTTCTTGCTTCTTGGTGCTCGCGATAAACTGCTCTTCATAACATCCTTCTTGATATAAGCTTGATAAGCGGCCTATTAGACCTGTTTGGCGTACTATCTACCAGTCAAAATAATAAATCAACTAGGTTGATTTATTATTTATAGTCGTGAATACTGTCGGCCACAACAATATGAACACATTAATCTGGTGAACTATGCAAACACAGCCTGCTATTGTATCGCGCCAAATGCTTTGGCCTTTTATTCTGCTTACAATTTGCTTTGCTGCTTGGGGTACTGCGGCCAATATGACAGACCCATTAGTAAAAGTTTTTAGCAAAACATTTTCGATGAGTGCGTTGCAATCAGCACTGGTGCAGTTTAGTTATTACGGCGCTTATTTTTGCTTAGCTTTACCGGCAGCCATGATCAATAGACGGTTTAATTATAAAACGGGGCTGTTAGTGGGTTTAGCCATGGCCGCCTGTGGTGCCTTATTGTTTTACCCTGCTAGCCAAACCATGCTCTATAGCCACTTTTTACTGGCCTTGTTTATTCTTGCTGGTGGCTTGTCTATTTTAGAAACCTCGGCAAACCCCTATGTCATGCAGTTAGGATGCGAGCAAACAGCAACCCGTAGACTTAACCTCGCACAAGCTTTCAACCCCGTTGGTACTAATATTGGTGTGTTTTTAGCGGCGACGTTGATCTTACCAAACTTAAATCAAGCTGATAGCGCAAGCCGTGCCCTGATGAGTGAAGCACAATTAAAAACCGTTGTGAGTGCAGAACTCGATGCTGTGATGGTGCCGTATGTGGGTATGGCCTGTTGCTTAATCTTACTATGGCTATGTATCTTTTTTAGCCGCTCTCCTGCCACAGTAACTAAAGCCGCAGCGCAGCCGCGTAAACTTAAAAAGACCTTTCAACATTTGTATCAAAATAAGCACTACCGATTTGGCGTGCTGGCACAGTTTTTTAATGTTGGCGCGCAAACCTGTGTATGGACCTACACCATTGGTTACACAATGGAAGCACTTAACACCACAGAAGTTACCGGCGGTCAGGTATTACAATATTCTATGTTGGTGTTTTTAGTGTCTCGCTTCATTATGACTTGTCTAATGCGCTTTATTAGCGGCGCGAAATTACTGCGTTTTATGGCTTTAGTTGCAGCCGTGCTTTGCTTTATTGTTACCACCCAAGTTAATTTTGTGGGCGTAGTCGCACTTGTCGCTATTTCAAGCTGTCTATCTTTGATGTTTCCAACCATTTACGGCACAGCACTAGAAGGCCTCGGCGAAGATGCAAAAGTGGGTGCGGCAGGTTTAGTAATGGCAATTTTAGGGGGCGCATTTTTACCTCTGATCCAAGCCGCAACTATAGATGCCTTTAACACTGCGGTTTCGTTTGTTGTACCACTTGTTTGCTTTTTAATTGTTGCTTTGTACGGCCACCATACCAAAGTATCAGCAATACCCGCCAAAGCGCAGTTGCAGGACTAAACGCATCAATGAGATAATGCACCTCGTTTACCTACTTAAGCGAGGTGTATCGTCAATTAATGGCACATATTACATTTTTCATGGTCAAGTTTTTGGCCTTTTCTGTTGGCTGTTTTTCCTGCTTTTTACTTCATGACCAAGCCAATGTTGCCCTTGTGTTATCTGCTGCATTTACTGGATTAGTTGGCACATTTATTCCTTTTCCTGCTCGTTTTGGTAACCATCCTTATGCAGCCATTTACGCTGGTAGTTTTGCTGGTATGTGCTCATCGAGTTTAATCAACAGCTACTGGGAGCTGAGTTTTATCTCTTTAATTGGTGCCAGCCTTTACGTATTAACTATGAACCTATTTGCAGGTTTTGGTGGTCGTCTTGGTAGCGTTGCTTTTGCCAGTGTGGCGCTTTACATGCTTGCAAAAGGAGTCTTTTAATGGATTTGTTTATTACAATTACCGCTTTACTTGGTGCCTACTCTACTTACTTTTTAGCACATCATAATCGCTTTGATGGCATTCGCGCCTCAGCCGCCACTAGCATTATTGCATTTGCAATTTTAAGCCTATTCCCTGTTGATGTAGAACTTTACAGCGTGGCGTTTTTTGGGGGGACTTTCATTGGCATGAGCGCACCAAAACGCTTTGGCATTTTTACATTAGCCATTGCTTCAATATTGTTTGCTTTGTTGTTTGAATACCTTGTGCCGCGCTTGCATGGCTATGGTGGTGCATTGGGCTTGAGTGCTTTTCTATCTGTGTGTGTTTGCCATATCGGTATCTTGCTAGGGGCACCCCGCAGTAAAAAAAGCAACTAAATCTGACTTGGCAATTAAAAACCTATACCTTTTCATTGAGATTCTTTAGTATGTTAATTACTTGTTTAAGGATAAAGGATCTTTATGCTGTTTCGCTCATTACTGATTGCTACCATGCTTTGTTTCATCAGTTGTGCAACGGCTGCGAAAACACTGACCTTTATCGCTGAAGATCTACCTCCTTACCATTTTAAAAATCAGCAAGGCGAAGCCGATAGTGCACTTGTTGAAGTAGTAAAAGCCGCCTTAACACACGCAAACATCCCCAGCGAATTCGAAATTATGCCAATGGCGCGGGCTTTTCATGAGCTCGAAAACAATCCAAACATGTTAATGATTTCGCTACTAAAAAACCCAGCTCGTGAGAGTCGCTTTCAGTGGTTAGCACAAACATATTTTTCGGACGCTTACCTCGTTGACCTTGCGAGCAAAAGCCACAAAATATATAGTTTAAAGCAAGCTCAGCAGTACCGTGTCGCGACTATTCGAGGCTATTCAAGTGAGCATTACTTGAAGCATGCCGGATTTAATGAAGATAAAAATTTGGTGCTAGTCAGTCATTACCATCAACTTTGGCAATTGCTTGAAAAAGAGCGCATAGACTTTGTGCTGACCAACACCCTGACTTTGCAAAACGAACTGGCATTATCTGGGGTTGATCCGAGTGATATTCATAAAAGCCTACACTTAGATGACTTTCCGTCAGGTCTTTATTTAGCTGCAAACCTTAATTTAGATAAACAACTCGCAGCGCAATTAAGAAACGCGGTTGAAGCTTTGAAGCAAAGTGGTCAATACCAAGCAATATTACAAAAATGGCAGTTGCCTTTATGCGAAATCAACAAGAAGTCAATCAACTGAGTGACGATAAGCAAATTCAAGCGGCCCAACTAAGCGAAAGTGAATGGCTATTTAAAGCGTGGTTATTGGGCTTAAGCAGTTTGATTTTACTGATTTCTGGCTTTGCTTACCGCTTATTAGTGAGCAACAGGTTTAATTAACATCACGATTCCCTAAAATCGCCCCTAAACAGGGCGATTTCACTACATTTAGCTCAATTAATGCCGACCAAGGTCGCATATTATTTAATCAAAAAAACACCTACATTTTTTAGGGTCTCTCACTAAAAAGTATAGGAGCCTCACAATGGCGGGCGAATATCAACAACAATATCAACAGTTCCAGCGCGATCCGGGTCAGTTTTGGCTTGAGCAAAGTAAACGAATTCCTTGGTTTAAAGAGCCAAGTGTCCCTTATCAATATGACGATAATGATTTTTACCATTGGTTTGCCGATGGTCAGTTAAACACTTGTTACTTAGCCCTCGACCAACACGTCGAAGCAGGCTATGGCGACCAAACAGCACTGATTTACGACTCCCCTGTTACCAATACCAAACAACAATACACTTATGGCGAGTTACAAACTCAAGTTGCTAAATTTGCAGGACTCATGCAATCCCTTGGCGTAAGCAAAGGTGACCGTGTAGTCATTTATATGCCAATGATCCCACAAGCGGTTATTGGTATGCTGGCGTGTGCGCGCCTTGGTGCCATTCACTCCGTTGTATTTGGTGGTTTTGCACCGCACGAACTCGCGGTGCGTATTGATGATGCAAAGCCAAAGCTTGTGCTTACTGCGTCTTGCGGGGTCGAAATTAACCATGTGATTGAATATAAACCACTGCTTGATGAAGCACTCGAAAACGCCAAGCATGCTGTTGAACACTGTATTGTATTTCAGCGTGAACAAGCCAATGCCGAGATGCAAGATGGCAGAGACATCGATTGGCAACCAGCCTCTGATGCAGCAAGTGCAGTCGATGCAGTGCCTGTTGCAGGCGACGACCCGCTTTATATTCTTTACACATCAGGTACCACAGGCACACCTAAGGGGGTGGTTCGAGAAAACGGTGGTCACGCAGTTGCAATGCATTACAGCATGGAAACCGTGTATGGCATGAAACCCGGCGAGGTATTTTGGGCAGCTTCCGATATTGGCTGGGTGGTTGGTCACTCATACATTGTTTATGCACCGCTCATTTATCGCTGTGCCACCGTACTTTACGAAGGTAAACCCATTAGAACCCCAGATGCCAGTGCGTTTTGGCGTGTTGTAGAAGATTATAAAGTCACCGCCTTATTCAGTGCTCCAACTGCATTTCGCGCAATTAAAAAAGAAGACCCCACCGCCGAGGGCTTTAAACAATACGATACCTCAAGTTTAAAACGTTTATTCTTGGCCGGTGAGCGCCTAGATCCACCCACGTATGAATGGCTGAAAGACAACACTGGCTTGCCTGTACTTGACCACTGGTGGCAAACAGAAACAGGTTGGGCAATTGCGTGTAACCCAATTGGTATTGAACAACTTGCCACTAAGCCGGGTAGCTCAACAGTGCCAACACCGGGCTTTGATGTACAAATTCTTGATATGAATGGTGAGCAGTGCGCAGCAAACGAAAGCGGCGCAGTGGTTATTAAACTGCCTTTACCTCCTGGCTGTTTACCAACAATTTGGCAAAACAATGAACGCTTTCAAGCGGGCTACTTAAGTGAGTACCCTGGTTATTACCTCTCTGGTGATGGCGGCTATATTGATGACGATGGGTATCTATTTATTATGGGTCGTACCGATGATGTAATTAACGTTGCAGGTCATCGCTTATCAACCGGTGAAATGGAAGAGATTGTAGCAGCCCACCCTGCTGTTGCTGAATGCGCAGTATTTGGTGTTAATGATGCACTCAAAGGGCAATTACCTATGGCGATGATAGTGCTCAAAGACGATTATCTTGGTGATAGCAAAGAAGTTGAGCAACAGTTAGTTCACTCGGTAAGAAATCAAATTGGCGCCATTGCCTGCCTGAAAAACATTTTGCATGTTGAACGCCTCCCAAAAACCCGCTCAGGGAAAATACTCAGAAAGAATTTACGCCAATTGGTCGATGGTGAAGAACTGCAAATTCCATCAACCATTGATGATGCGAGTATATTCGATGAAATCAACCAACAACTTAA
Source organism: Pseudoalteromonas sp. BZA4 (assembly GCF_040104395.1). Lineage (NCBI taxonomy): Bacteria > Pseudomonadati > Pseudomonadota > Gammaproteobacteria > Alteromonadales > Pseudoalteromonadaceae > Pseudoalteromonas > Pseudoalteromonas sp. BZA4. The sequence goes on along the minus strand of NZ_JBECOT010000014.1, from coordinate 21,821 downwards.
CAATCGCTGATCTGCGTTTGTAATTTTGTAATGTTACCAAAGGCCTTGTTTAAGGCCTTTATTCGTTTTGGCCTATGGCTTGCAACTTTACATGTAAGTTAGCAAACGAAAAGGTGGTTAACATGGCTGTTATCGCAGGTTATATCCAATTCAATGAATTAGGCAAAACAGAATTTCATTATATTAATCAACTAGCTGATGTATTTAATCGCTATAAAAAAGCAGATGTTCAGCGGTTCTGTCAGTGGTAATTGATAGTCATAATGCCCTCATCTGAGGGCATTATTATGAAATACAAAAACTACTTTCTAAAAAATAATATTACAGGCTAGAATCAATTCAGTTTTTAATAATTTAAGCTGAGACTTTAATGAGAAAATGGACACTTCCTCTACTGCCATTAATCGTATTAGCAGGCTGTACCTCAGTCAGTAAAGATGAATGTTTACAAGCCAATTGGCATGGTATTGGTTATAAACATGGTGCAGATGGCACTGAGTATCGTGATGGCATAGATGCCTTATCACAATGCAGCGAATATGGCGTAAGTGCCGATATTGCTGAATATAAAGTGGGATACGATCAAGGTCTGGCAGTGTATTGTGAGCCCGAAAATGGCTTTACCCTTGGTATGCAAGGCGCATCTTACAATGGTGTTTGTAATAGCACGGCGTTTCGTAAAGCATGGCAAGAAGGTAACGACAGGTATCAAGTACAACAAAGGCTGATATACATTGATGACCGAATTGACGACATTGACCGTCGCCTAAAAGATATTCGTGCAGAGCTTAACAGCAATCAGCTTGATAATAGCCAGCAAAAAGCGCTATATCGAGAGCGTAAAGACTTAGAAAACGAGCGCAAAGACTTACGCAAAGAGCGCGCTTTACTGCCGCTTTTAAATAAATTGCCGAGTGTCGAAATATCAACCGAGTGGTGATGCTTTATGTTTAAGCTTCATCTTATACATTTGCTCGTCAGCTGTGGCGAGTAACTCTTTGGCGTTTTTACCATCTTCTGGGTAAAGCGCGATACCAAAACTAGCACTCACAGGCACTTTTGTTGCGTAGCGCTTTGCTACGCCTTCAACTGCTTTTTGGCAGCGTCCAGCAATGTCTTGGCAAACAGAGAGTTTTGCTAACGTTGGCAACACAATCACAAACTCATCGCCACCAATGCGCGCTAATATGTCTTTATCACGCAGTTGAAGTGAAAGCTGCTCACTGATTTCTAGAAGTAGATTATCGCCCTGCTCGTGACCAAAGGTATCGTTCACCAGTTTAAAGTTATCAAGGTCGACATAAATCAACGAAAACTGGTTACCTTCATTCGCCGCATGATGAGAAAATGAGTGTAACTGAATATCTAAACCTCGCCGATTTAACAGCTTAGTCAGTGGGTCTTGATTGACTAATTCGTCAAGCAGTTGGCGCTTTTCTACTGCCTGCGAAATATCATCAAATGCACCAATGTAATGACTCACTTGGCCATGTTCGTCATACATGGCATCTATGGTTAACGACTCAGGAAATACTGCACCGGTTTTGCGCTTGTTCCATATTTCACCTTGCCAGCGCCCAGTATTTAATAAACGCTCCCACATCAACTCAAAGAACTCTGTGGGTTGCTGCTTAGCTGAGAGAATAGATGGGTTTTTATCAAGCACTTCTGCCTTACTAAAGCCTGTAATTTGCTCAAAAGCAGGGTTAACATCCACAATTTTAGGCTCAGGGGTGGTGATCAATATACCACGGCTTGTTGTTGAGAAAACGGCTGTAAGCAGCTGTATTTTTTCGTTGCTTTTAACTTCTTCAGTGACATCTTCTGAATAACCATTCCACTCAACACTGCCATTAGCACGGGCAATAGGTGAGGACTTTCCTTCAACCCAAATCACCCCTTTTGTTGGGTGATTAACTCTATACACCTCATGCCAATCGCATAATTCGACTCGCGATTTTTCAATGCTTTTTATAATGCGCTTTAAGTCATCTGGATGAATAATATGCATCATTAAATCAGCAGACTTTTTTATATCCTCTGCCGTGCAGCCATAAATGTTGAAGACTTTGGAGCTGGCAAAAGGGAAATATGTGGTGCCATCATTTTCGACCACATACTGATAAACAAACCCCGGTAAGTTATCAGTAAATTTTTGCAACTTAGCATGTAAAAACTCAATTTCACGCTCTTTTAACCACTGTTCAGTAATATCGATATGAACGCCTAACATCCACTCAGGGTTGCCATTTTCATCCCAACTTTGCACTTTGCCTTTATCGAGCACTTTAACCCAGTGCCCTTGTTTATGCTTCATTCGTGCTTCGCAAATATAGCGCTCAGAGTCACCTTTAAAGTGAGCGTTTAATAGCTGTTCCGATTTTGACAGGTCGTCAGGGTGAGCAAAGCTGAGCCAAGTTTCAATTGAAACTGGCAATAATTCTTGCAGTGAATAACCGATAATATCGGCCCACTTATCATTGAAAATGGTTTCGCCTGTTTGTACATTCCAAAGCCAGATCCCCGCATCCCCACTGTCGAGAATTAGCTGAGCAATGTCTAATCCAAGCTGCGATTTAATCGCATCATACCCTTCACTAAATGCCATAATTAGCCTTGTTAACTAGCTCACCCGAAATAAAAGTAAGCCTTAATTATTATTTTAGTTAACAAAATAAAAAAACACTAAAAATCCGTGAAGAATATTGATCTAACGCAGGCTATTACATTTTTGGCCAATCCACCTCATCAACACTGTCGATTGTACTTACTATGCTTTGATCTCCTTGCCATTTTCGAATGTAACGCGCCAGAGGATCATAAAGGGCTGTTTGCTTATTAATATGAAAATGTCGACCGCCTCTAGGGTCAACGCCGACCCCCGCTATATATTGCCAATTACCCCAGTTTGCAGCCACGTCATAATCAATGAGTTGCTGTTCGAAATACGCTGCACCATAGCGCCAATCAAGTTCAAGCTCGTTAACTAAACAACTTGCCGCAATTTGCCGAGAGCGGTTAGCAATATAGCCTGTCGCATTAAGCTCATGCATTATTGCATTAACCAAAGCAAATGGCGTGCGACCTTGGCACCACGCATTAAAGCGCTGGCTGTTAAAAGTCGTCAGCGGTGCACTGTGCTTTTGCCCTTTAAACTGGAAGAGTGTTGCGCCAGAGCGCATTGCATGCCACTTAAAATATTCGCGCCACAGTAATTCAAACTTTATCCAATAGCTCGACTCATTTGCACCGTTTTGTAACTCATACACTTCCACTTCTCGGTACAGCTGTTTTGCGCTAATTGTGCCACCAGCGAGCCATACACTGAACTTAGTACTGTTACTAAAGCCGTCTAACTCATTGCGTGTTTCTTTATAACTGCTTGGCGCTTGAGATGAAAAGTACGCATTACAATGCTGCTGAGCTGCAATTAAGCCACCTTTAAAACTTCCTGAGTGAACAGGGACAACATCTATAGCTTGCTCAGGGCATAGTTGAACTGGGTGAGGTAAGTAGCTAACCGCTTGCTGTGGCGCCGCTATAAAGGTTGGCTCAGCTTCTACCTTTTTGCGAAAGGCAGTAAAGTTTTTAGGTAAGTCATCAAGCTGAAAAGGCAAATCCGTTGCTTTAAACAAGGTATCTTGCTGATAGGTTTTTACTGTCACTTCTGGGCATAACACTTTGATTTTATCGAGCTGTTTTTGCTCATAAACGCCAACTTGCTCGGTACAAACCAATGTTTCAATATCATACTTTTGTAATCGCTGACTGATTACTTGCTCAGGCTCACCACTTAGCACATGGAGTGTTTGCCCAAGCTTCTCAACAGCTTGTGCAAATGCTGCTAGGCTTTCACGTAAAAAATGGTGTCTATGCGTGCCATACGGTTTTGATTGATAGTTAGTTTGCCTAAACCAGCGCGGCTCAATCACAAACACTAAGTCAAGCTCGCCATCAAAATCAGCTAACTCAGATAGAATTTCATTGTCGACTAGGCGTAAATCATTTTGCAGCCAATATAAAACACGCTTTTTCATTATTTACTCTATTAGAAACCTTAAGAAATTATACGTAAGCCAGCTATTTATCGATTAACTTCGCCACAGTTAGTTAGCATAACTTTTATTAATCATAAACTTACAATCTTCAATGAAGTTTAAGTTTTAGTTAAGTTTTTCTTAAGTTAGCGATTTTATGCTGATAACTGTAAAGAATTTAAAGGTTGATAAAGCCAAACATGCTGCGTCTCCTTGGTATTTAGTAGGCATAAAATGATGAATAAAATAACACCTGTTTTATTAATAACATGCACTGCTACAGGGACTGTTTATGCAAACGAGCCTTTAAGCTTAGATGTGGTTTGTGAAGTAAAAAGCAAAACCACTGCAGAATTAAGTGAAGACAAAGACATCACGGTTGATAAACTCAACATTGATACGCATACGATTTTCGATCCAAATGACCCTGAAACAACCGCCCTACATCGCTTTATAAACTGGCTGCACATAGATACCAAAAACAAAGTTGTTAGTGAGCAAATAACCTTCAAAGAGGGTGACCAAGTCAGTGAGCGTCAGCTACAAGAAGCTGAGCGTATTCTGCGCAGCAAAAAATACTTAAGAGATGCCAAGGTTAGCTATACAAAAGATTGCCTTGAAGATGAGCCTCGCGTGGTGCAAATCGATACCTGGGATACATGGAGTTTATTGCCAACCATTAATTTTGGCCGTAGTAGCGGTAATAATAAATACAGCTTAGGCTTTAAAGAAGAAAACTTTTTAGGCTACGGTATTCGCGCATCATTAAAGTATAAATCAGATCATGAACGCTCAGGCTACCACTCAGTGCTGCAAATGCCAGTGCCTTGGCAGCCTCATGCAACCCTCACTTTACAAGCTGATGATTACGATGACGGGCAAGTCTTTTTAGTGGATTATCATCAGCCTTTTTATCAACGCAGCAGTGACGCACTAATGCGCTACTTTGCTAAATCACAAAAGCAAAAAAGTTATATTTATCAAAATAGTATAACCCGTTCAGAGTTCTTTACCGATGAATTAATCGCCCAGTTTGCTTACGGCGGAATTTTATCGCAAGACAGTCAGCAAACCTTTCACTGGCTTGCCGGGATTGATTACCAAGATGTCAGTTACCGCCCTTTTGAAACAGAACCTTTGCTTGACGGCCTTAACGATTACACCATTGCAGCGCCTTGGGTCGGATTACATTGGCTAGAAGACAATTACGCCGTATTGCACGATATTGACCTAATAAACCACAACGAAGACGTTAACCTCGGTTGGGAGCTAAATTCAAAGTTTGCCATCGATACCGTAAATTTTGGCCAAGGCTTTTTATTTGATACAAACCTTACCAAAGCGTGGTTTAACAATAACGCCTTGTATCGATTTGCCGCTGGCATCAAAGGCAATGTCGGAACTGAGCTTGATGACCGTTTAGCGCTTTATTCAAAAGCACAAATGAACTATCGCTGGTCAGACTCATTTGCCTTTTATGCGCATCTAAATGGTCATTGGCAAAACCATGAGTTTGCTGATAAACCACTGGCTGTTGGCGGTGAAGAAGGTATGCGTGGCTTCCCAGAAAGTTACCAACATGGTACTTCAAGCTTACAAGCAACGGCGGAACTAAGAATGTACCCTAACATCAATCTGTATCAGTTTGTAGATGTAGGCTTTGTTGGCTTTGTTGATGTAGGCCAAGCTTTTGGCAGCACTGAAACTGCGAATATTTCAGATTCAATGCTAACCAGTGCTGGTCTAGGTATTCGCCTATATTCATCGCGCTCAAGTAACGACAATGTGATCCATATCGACTTTAGTACGCCTCTGGGCAGTTACCAAGACGTTGATTCATGGCAAATAGGAATGTCGGTTGAAACAACTTTTTAAGCATCTTGCTCTTTACTCATAAGCTCGCCCATACGCTGCATAAGTTCTTGTTCACTGAGGTCTTCTTTGTGTGTGCCTATAGTCCAAATGTGACCAAAAGGGTCTTCTAAAGTCCCTGACCTATCACCATAAAATTGGTCATGTACTGGGCGCAGCTCTTTTGCCCCAAGCGACAAAGCTTTAGCAAAAACAGCATCGACATCTTCAACATACAGCATAATGCTCACCGGTGTACCGCCAAGTTGTTGCGGCGACTTAAATTGCACATCAGGGCAATTATCAGAAAGCATAATATGAGAGTCGGCTATTTTTATTTCAGCATGCGCCACTCCACCATCAGGCAAGGGCATTTGCATTACAAGTTCAGCAGCAAAAGCGTGTTTGTAGAACTCTATCGCCTTAGTGGCACCTTCAATAACCAAATACGGGGTTACCGCATGGAAGCCTTTTGGGATTGCAGAAACAGCCATGTTACACCTCAACGTTCAATGTGTGAGTTATAAAGGTAGCAGTTGTAGCTAATTTCACTAATCTAATGATAAAAACGCCAGCGAAATCTTTCGCTGGCGTTTTAAATACAAATACCAATCAACTTAACAAAGCGGTGTATTATTCAGGCCAGCTTTGAGATCCATCAATTGCAATCTCTGTTTGATTTAACGTCGTGCAATAACCTGTGGCAGATGAGGCATAGTAAACATCACCTAATACCGTGTAGTTTTTTGCTTTAACCTGCTGTTTTGCTTTGTCTGACGTTGCCATGCCCCACATGCTGAAGTAGTTGCTCAAATCGAGCTCGGTTGCTTCTGAAAGCGCTATTAATAACCAATCATTGTTGCCTATGCTTTGTGCCTCCGACAAGCTGTAGCTTGAAAAGCCAAGTGCATCTTTTTGTGCCTGCCAATTAGTCTCGCTGTTATCAGCTAGATTAAACGCACGCTCCAAAATGTGTAAGCGAGGGTACAAATGCCAGCCGTTTTCAAGCTTATTGTGTGCCTGTGAGGCCATCATAATTTGTAAATAAATAGCGTGGCTTTGCGACCACTGAGACATTGCTAAATCTTGCATATAAGCAAATGCATCTGCACTTTGTTTACTGGCTTGTAAATGATCAAACAAGTTCTCGAATGGCAAGTTTTGGCACGATGCCGAAAAGCCCGTTTCATCTTCAAACTTCGACTTACTGTAGTAAGAGTAAAAATTGGTATTTGAATGGCCACCAAACCCTTCGATACGGAAGCGCCCTCTCTCAAGACCATGTCCTAATTCATGGATATCGCCATGCCCAGTTGGATTAAAATTCCAACCTGCGTCATACGGATTACCAGAACAACCCCAACCACAGGTCGGTTGGTCAGCATTCATATGTTTTACAATATCTATTGTTTGTACTTCGATATTGCGTGCACTCGCAAAGTCATGAATTTCGCTAACCACATCGATGCCCGGCCCTTTAAAACCAGCAAGTACATGCGGATAGTTATGAGTATAACGCTCTACAGCATGGGCGAAGTCAGAGGCTACAGGCCAATAACCATCATTAATTGAAATACGCATTTTCTCGAGCTTTGAATGCACTTCAAAGCCACCGGTTGCCACCTCAGCCCAATCATAGTCCCCTTTTTCAAGCAACTCAGCAAAACGCGCATCATCACTGCTGCTGCGCCAATACGGGTGTTCACCTACATTGCTAAATTCAAAGCTGACATCTAAATCATTTTGATCAAACTCAATTTGAATTGGTCCACCATAAGGTGACGTAAAATAGACTGTTTCATTTGTCTCTATAGGCACATGAACTGACTGCAATTTAGCGGGTCGATTATAACCATTGCTGCTCATGTAATGTGTTGCACCATCACGCAGAGTATTAACAAACACCTTAGTATTCACTGCTTGATTATCGGTGCGTTTAATAGCAAACGTTTGCCCCGGCAAGGCATACACACCCGTTGAGCGAAAATACGCCTTACTCTGCATATTCACGGTGACGGTTTTAGGTGTTACATGACTAAAATCACTACGGCTGAAATTACCCATATCAACTTGAAGTGGGTTAACTTTACGTATATTTAATACCGCATGATCAGTAAACAGGGCACGAAAGAAGCTTGTATTATCAGTGCTTAGCTTATCCATCGGGAAGCTTACAACTTGGCGATAATGATCTGCAAGCAGCGCCAGTAACTGATAAAATCGATAGCCCTGCTCAGTAAAGATATCTATTTTCGCTTGGTCAAAACCTCTAAACAACGAATTAATGATAGTTGCCGCATCACTAAATTGTTGCTGATATTGGCTTTCAGCTGGGCAACTACGGTTATCACAGGCACTTAAATCAACACTAAATTCGCTGTTTTTAAAGCGGCTAAGTAAGTCTTTAATAGTTTGCGCATCAGTTGGTAAGCTGTCGTTGATAGCAATTGGGTTCCACTGTGCCAGTTCTAATCGGTGCCAATAGTTATCACCTGCAACGCTCACATGGAGTAATTCAAATAACGCTCTACCTAGTGCAGTTTGGCTACCATCACGCTGAATATAGATCACTGCTATATCGTTTTCTTGCGCTTGCTTTACTGCAGCCACAACATTATCAATATTTAATCCTTCACGCTCATGCTGAGAGATAATCAGTACATCCGTGTCAGTTGTTAAACACGCCGCTAAAGCGTCGTTGTCACAACTCACATTGTCGTTATAGCTCACCATGCCTTCATATTGACTATCAAACCACTCTCGCGTTTTGATCCTATCTTGAAAGTAATAGCTTTGATCAAGTTGCGCTAATACAAGTTTAAGTGGCTGCTCTGTGGTTATTTCTCTACCAGCTAACCATGTGGTGCTGTTTTTCAAAAACTGAGTCATTTGCTCGTTAATGGTATTTCGATATGGGTTACTACCAAATACTAAGTAACGGCCCTGCTCCCCATCACTAGTACCGACAACTGCAAGGTTTCTGACTTTTGTCTCGTAACCATCTTGCCAACTATTATTGGTAAGTAGAACTGGCTCATTGAATGGATAAGTGGCATTTAATAACGTTGCATCCCATGTTGGATACCAGCTTAATTCATCAAGAGCGGAGCTTGAGCCAAAAGCAAATAAGCTATTTTTAATGCTTTGAAAGCGCGCTTTGTGGGTATCAATTTCATTAAGTGTCGCATCAAGTAGCAATTCACTGTTCGGCACAACTAGCGCATTACCCGTTTCGAGTGCCTCAGCTACATAGCTTTGAGTAATGTTTAACACAAACTCGAAGCTTGCTTGTACACGTGAGTCAGAGGCTGTGATTGTGAATTTATGCTCACCAAGGTCTGCATTACTCGCGGTGCCAGATAAGATGCTAGTTTGCTCATCAAAACTTAGCCACGTTGGCAACCCTGTTACGGTTAAGCTCACTTCATCGTTGTCTGCATCGGTGCTGATTAACTGCACACTCAATGCCTGCTCAGCACGAACTTCACTACTCAGTGGAGACACCACAGGCGCTGAGTTTGCTCTGGCAGCGATGTTAAATGTTTGCTCTGCCTGCTGCGTTACTTCGCCATCTGAATAACGAAAACGGATTTGCTGTTCGCCCGTATTCGCAAACAAGGGCGTGCCGCTAAAACTGAGGTTAGTCGCATCAAAGCTAAGCCAATCAGGTTTACTAACTTCACTCACTACAACAGTGTCATTTTGTGCATCAGCAAATGTTAGCTGGTAAGTATAAGCTTTGCCTTCATTGCTATCTGATGGAGTAGACGTGAGCGTTGGCGGTGTATTTTCAATAAGTTTGGCTTCTACATTAATATCAATCAAAAGCTGTGCAGAGAGCTGCCCATCAGTGACCGTAAACTCAATGTTTGCATACTTACCTACTTGCTCAGGCGTGCCACTGATACTTGCTGAGGCTTCATTAAAACTTAGCCAACTTGGTAAGTTTGTTACAGACAAAGTAAGTGGGTCATTATCTGGATCAGAGACTTCAGGGCTAAAACTCAAGGTTTCACCAACACGTAAAGTCTGTGATTGACCGCTGATTTGCGGCGCTTGATTTTGTGGTGTTTCGGTTACAGGAGGGGTTGTTGTTTGTTTTTCATCTGAGCCTGAGCCGCCACAAGCAGCAAGTGTTAGCAATACAGCCGAGCATAATAGCGAGCGTATGCACAAAGAGTAAGGTGCGTTCATTGAGTTCTTATCGGTATGGTAAACAATTTTTTAACATTATAAGCCGATACTACAAACTAATATCTCGGAAAAAATACGTAAATTGATATCGCTGTCATTAATTGTTAAAGCGTAAAAAGCCCCATAAAGCGGCTATTTAAGGGTTACGAGCTTGGGTTTGCAAAATCGGGTCTGGGTAACTTTTCGAGTATGGCGTATAAGTAAATCACCACAAGGCAAAGCCCTCCCGCTACAAAGAATAAGGTTGGGCCATCGTAATAATCTAAAATTAAACCACCACCGAGTGGTGCTAAAGCAAATCCTAAATCATAAAACGAAGCTGCGCCAAAGTGCAGTCGCAATCGAGCATAAGGTCATCACAATCACATAACCGGCCACGGTTTCTACCTCAGCCAACAGCGAGAAAGAAATAATATACAACACGCCGGTAATGTACATCAGCGTATGCCGGCCCACTTTATCTGAGAGGCTACTGCCAATAAAACTGGTAAACACAGAAATCACGGCTGCACTGGTAAGTACCAAACCAACTTCTGTCGCCGATAAAGCAAACTTTTCATACAAGATCACCGCAAGAAATGGCCACACCATGTAATAGCTGCCACGGGTAATAAACGAGCCAAATAAGAAGATCCACATAAGCACTGGAAACTGCTTAAAGCGCGCTAAAGAGATATCTGAATTCATTATTTTAATTTTTATGATGATGATTAAAACACTATACAGGAACTGAATCTGCCTTGGGTATTTAATCTAAAACTTGTTTGTAACAGCGTATTAATTAGCTAAAAAACAAACGCAACTTAATTGTGAATACTGTTAAGCCAACTTGAAAAAGATTAATCTAAATAAGAATAGTTATTGATTGTATTTTTCATTTCTGTAATATACGCAGCGTTCCTCAAAGGGATAACCAACAAAAAGAACTGGAAACCTACAATGAAATCAATAAAACCAAGCTTACTGGCACTTGCCATAGCAACACATTTTTCAGCCTTTGCTGATGACGCTAAGCCGAAACAAGATATGGAACGCTTAGTTATCACTGCAACAGGTTATGAACAAAAAGTTACCGAAGCACCTGCAAGTATTTCAATTATCACTAATGAAGATATTAAGTCTCATGCCTTCACCTCAGTACTAGATGCTGTGCAGTATTTAGAAGGTATCGACATTGGCACAACTCGTGATAAAACAGGCCAAGGCAGTGTAAGTATGCGTGGTTTAACAGGTGAATACACCCTGTTACTTATTGATGGTAAACGCCAAAATAACCATGGCGACATATACCCAAACAATTTTGGTGGCAACGCGTTTAACCACGTACCACCGGTTGATGCCATTGAACGTGTTGAAGTAATTCGCGGCCCTGCATCAACGCTTTATGGTGCAGATGCACTGGGTGGTGTAATTAATATCATCACTAAAAAGCACACAGACAGCTGGAGTGGTGCAGTATCTTTTAGCCGTTCATTACAGCAAAACGATGATTTTGGTGATGACATTACCACTGACTTTAGTGTGATGGGTCCGCTTATCAAAGACGTATTAAGCTTAGGTGTACGCGGCAGCGTTTACGAGCAACAAGCATCATCGCCAACATTTGAACCAGCAACCGATCCTAATGGTGTTGTACATGCTCGTTCATTAGGTTTTGGTAGTGGCGGTCGTACCGTTGATAATACAAACGAGCAGTATGGTTTTACTTTAACTTATACACCGTTTGAGTCGCATCATTTACGTTTTGATTACGATAACTCAAGCCAAGTGTACGACAACACGCCAAGTTACGACATTGAGTCAGGCACCATTACTTACCCGCTTGGTACTAAAGATAACATTGAATCAATTTGGCAAGACCGCCGCGGCCAAGTAAACCCGCGCGCAGGTTATGCGGCAGACCAAGAGTTTGACCGTGAATGGTGGTCACTCAGCTACGATGGTGAACTTAATTGGGCAACGGTTAAGGCCTCTGTATCTTATGTTGATACGCAAAACAATGGCCGTACTTTACCACTGAGTGTAAGCGAGCGATTAGAGCTACAAGCTATGTACGATGGTACAGGCGAATACGAGGGAATGGACGAACAAGCACGTAAAGACTTAGCTGAAGAAACATTCTTACCGCGCCCTGCTCGCCCACTTGAAAGCAGCCAATATACTTATGACTTACGCTTTGATATTCCTATCACAGGCAGCTTTGGTAGCCATAACCTAGCAATTGGTGGTCAGCTTATCGACGGTGAATTAAAAGACGGCGTATTTGGCCTTGAAAGTGACCAAGCAGGTCAAGTACAAGAGCAAAACATGTACTCAATCTTTGCCGAAGATAACTGGATGGCAACTGACAACTTCACCTTTACATTAGGTGCTCGTTACGATGACCATGATGTATTTGGCAGCCAAGTATCACCGCGCGTTTACGGTGTATATAACCTCTCTGACACTTGGACCTTAAAAGGTGGTGTAAGTACAGGTTATAAAACGCCGCAAACCACCGATCTTTACGACGGTATCACCGGATTTGGTGGTCAGGGCACAAGCCCATTTGCGGGTAACCCAGATTTAGAACCAGAAACCAGTGTGAACTCTGAAGTTGCACTTTATTGGACTTCGCTTGATGGCGATCACAACATTAATGTGACTTACTACAACACCAAGTTTGAAGACAAAATTGCCCGCGGCGACACTATTTTAAGCTGTGAACAAACTAACGATGTTCGCCCTTGTGTGAACTTAGGTCAGTACGATCAACTTGGCTACGATAGCTACAGCCAAAAGATCAATATCGACGAAGTAGACCTTCAAGGTGTTGAAATTGCGGGTCAATACACTATCACTAAAACAGTGTCTGTTAACGGTAACTACACGTGGACTGATAGCGAACAAAAGAGCGGTCCTGAAGAAGGTCAGCCATTAACTAACTCAGCTGAGCACATGGCAAACCTTACCCTAAACTGGGAAGCGACTGACTTTATGAACTTATACCTACAAGGTGTATATCGTTCAGACCGTTATCGCGGTTGGGATAACGTGCACGACAAAGCGCTGTATTACAAAAACTACAACCTACTTAATTTAGGTGCGCAGTTTTATGTAAATGAGTACGTGCAAATCAATGCCCGTGTAAACAACCTATTAGACGAAGATTTCACCTCATATAGCACTAGCTATACCGACCTAAATGGCGATGGTGAGTACGAATACCTAACAGGTCGCGGTGTAGTTAGCGAAGTCACATTCACAGACGACTATAACGTTAAAGATAAAAGCCGTAATTTCTGGATTGGCGTTACCGCTTACTTCTAAGAAAACTCCCTGAAAATAGACAGCATGCAGTCATGTGCTGTCTATTTTTCTAACTACACTATTACTCCTACTGTCAGTATTCTTTTTACTGTCACTAAACTGCCAACTTCACACACTAAGCTGATAATACCTGCGTAAGCTTATTTGTCAGTCTATGGAACATATCCTTACAGCCAGTGGTATCTGTATTAGTTATCAAGATGAAGGCGATAAAAATGCGCCGGTGATCATCTTAATTATTGGCTTAGGAGCTCAATTTACCGTTTGGCCAGAGTCGCTTTATTTTGGCTTGGTAGAAAAAGGCTTTCGGGTTATTCGTTTTGATAATCGTGATGCAGGGCTATCCTCATCGTTAGATGAGTTAGGCAAGCCGAGTCTCGTAAAGCATTGGCTTAGCCGCAGATTACCCATTCGCTCAAAGCTGCCCTATTCGCTCGATGACATGGCTCGCGATGTAAAAGAATTAATGGATGCACTTGCTATCAAAAAAGCGCACTTAGTGGGGGCTTCGATGGGTGGCATGATTGCGCAAATTGCCGCGGCAAAGTATAAAAAACGTGTACTGAGCTTAACTTCAATTATGTCGAGTAGCTCGCCGTTATCGTTTTCGGGTTCAAACATTAATCTGCTAGTAAAGCTCGCTAAAATACGCCCCCGAAGCAGTAATAAAGAAGCCGCGATTGATTACAATGTTAGGCTCAACCAACTCATTGGCAGCCCAGCCTACCCACAAGATGAACATGCTTTATACGCCAACGCAGAACGCTATATTGAGCGTGCCCACACGAATCAAACAGGCTTTAAACGTCAGCTTGCAGCCATTGCCGCAACGCCTTATCGCGAGCAGTTACTAAAAAAGATTAAAGCTCCCACATTAGTAATTCATGGCAGCGCTGATCCTGTTATGCCACTGTCTGCGGGTATCAACACCGCACTGTTAATAAAGCGCAGTAAGTTAAAAGTTGTGCCTGGAATGGGCCACGATTTTCCGCCCGCTTTAATGAAAAAAATGACTAAGTGGATTGCCAAACACGCCGCTAAAGTCAGCGCCAAAAAAGCCGCTAACAAACCCTAAAAGCATGATAGAATTATCATACAATTTATAAGGTTAGCGTTTTATGCAAAACGCGGTGTTAAGCATGACTTGCTAACCATTGGTTTATCTGAAGAGCTAAAGCGTGCAGCTGTGGCACAAAAAGCCAGAGGCTGGAGCTACTCAAAAAAAGCACTCAATACACTGAATGTCAGCAATATTGAGTTTGCAGATTGGCAGCCCCGCTCGGCAAAGAACTTTCCGTTACTAATAATTGATGAATTAGAGTAAAGCTCTTTTATTTGTTAAACACTAAACTGATGCCATGGGCCTGTTATAGCTAGCGTTTTTGAAGGTGAGTAAACATTTACAAATAAAGTGCTACCATCTGGTGAAAAACAGGCACCTGCCAGCTCGGTTTGCGCCACTAAACGGGCAAAATTATAAACTTGCCCTTGGGGTGTCACACCTCGAAGATGATTATCAACTAAGTCGGTGTATTGGTCTTCACAGACAATTAAGTGACCATTAGGTGACACGGTTAGGTTATCGCCAAAGTTGTAGAGGGTTTTACTAGTACTTTCTACAAACAACGAGATTTTACCTGGTTGCTGTGCTTCTTTATCTGTGCCCTCAAATTCTGATGGCTGATATTTCATAACCTGACCAAGTTGTTTTTTACCACCATTGGTACAGCAAAAATAAAGCTCTTTATCACCCCAGTGAATACCTTCACCGCGAGCAAACAGTGCAGCTCCTTGTTTATAGCCGCGCAGGCGTAAGTCGTCTTTCGGACTTTCAGGGGTATCTAGATTGACCCACTCAACCTCAAGCTCTTGATGTAGCCCCATGGCTTTATTATTCCAGTTACGGCTATCGAATTGTGGCTTACCTTTTACCACCATCGCTTGTAATTGCCCGCCTTTATGCAGCTTGCCATATTCATTTGGAATAAAACGATAAAAGACACTATCACCTTTATCTTCAGTTAAATAAACAATGCCGGTGCGCGGATCAACAGCAGCCGCTTCGTGGTTAAATCGACCCATGGCTTTTAATGGCTCAGGTTTAATTAAGCCTTTGCTATTTGCGGGTACTTCAAAAATATAACCATGATCTTGGTTAAATCCATCGGCTTTGGTATCTGTGGTTTCTTCGCACGTAAGCCAGGTACCCCATGGCGTAATACCACCAGAACAATTACGAATAGTGCCGACCAATGACAAGTATTCTTGCTCTTTTTGATGGGTTTTTAAGTTATAAACGATATGACTTGTGCCACCCGGTAACGCCACACCGTCACTGTTAGTATCAAAAGCCAGGGGCGTTTTATGGTTGGCAATACTTGCTTCAGCTTTCGCTAAATCTTTTGGTTTGAGCTCATGGTTTCGCACTAATGCAACGCGGTCATTCCCAAGCGCTAGGCAACCCATGCCATCGGCTTTGTCCGGAACCGTAAACCCATCAGACATTTTCTCACCTAGGCTTGAAACTACTTGATAACTAAAGCCCTCGGGTAAGTCGAGCAATTTATCTGGATCAGGAATTAACGGGCCAAAGCCCACAGCCGTTGTTTTTAAATCACCTAACGACACTTTACCTATGGCACTTTTTGATAACCCTAAAAAGGCCAATGTGCCCGCCCCTACTAAAAATTCTCGACGTGAAACCATGCTAACTCCAAGCTAAAACCAGCTTTATCATACAAATAAAAAAGGCATTATAAAGCAATGAAACGATAAAAGGTTACATTATCACAATATTCACGAAATTGTCATAAAGCACTACTCTTTGATGATTGCTAGTTGCTCATTAGGTAGCAGCACAATTAAGTAACCACGCTGCTCTAAGTTACAAAAATCAAATTCAAAACCGGCAATTTGTAAGTCACTAGCGCAATGAGTTAGCGGTATATAAGCTGTTGCTGATGCTTCAGTTAATTCACTATTAGCAAGTTTATAGCTGTAGTTCGTATTGCCGATAAAACTAACCAGCCTAACCACAGGGTAATCACCACTATCTACAGCCTCAGTGCGTGCTAAAAAAGCCAGTTTCAGCGTTTCGCCATCCATATAAATGATCACATAATTAACTATATCACTAACAACCCAGTTTTGTAGGTGAGCTTTTATTTCAGCATCATAAAAAGCTGCAAAGCCAACCTTTCCGACCACAGAACGCTTAAAGTTAAGCTTTTCAAAACCACCGTAGCCATCGATTGATTGTTGGAAGTTCTGCTCCTTATAAATTGCGCTTGTTGGTGTGTTTTTTCGTAGGTTCATCATATAAAAATCAACGGGGTACTCGCTAAAGTTATAAACATAATAGTCATTTTCATAGACACCTTGGTATAAATCGTCTTCGTCAAACACTTCCTCTTCAGCGCTATTGCAACCAGTAAGTAAGAGTAAAATGCATAATCTCAGTAGATAATTCATTGCTCATCCCTTTTTCTAAAAACGATAATTTATAGTTGCAGCGAATTGCTGCTTGGCAGTTTCACCCACGAGCGGGCTTTTTTTGATAGTTGAGTCAAGTTGCTCATACCGCAAGCTCGTAAAAACAGACCACTGCTCATTAAAAACATAAGTCACGTTTAGCGAGGTAAATGGGCTAAGGGCTGCACTTGGCTGATATTCATATCTGCCAAACTCAGGGGCGATATTGCCATTAGCTATGCCATACAGGTATTGAGTGTATTTTTTATCTTGCCAATAAAAACCGAGATCAGCACTTAGCTGTAACCCTAACCCTTGGCCATAAATCGCTAGGTTATAGCGGGCAAGAAACGTAAGTCCATCGGAGTGATTCGAAATATCTTGCGCTAAACGAACAAAAAGCTGTTTATATTGCAGCTGAGTTCTGAAGGTTAGCTCACCTTTGCCGTCTTTATAGTCAGTGAAAACCTCATCATCCGACAACTCATCACTAAAGATTAAACTGCTATCGTAGGTTTCATCTCGGAAACTAAGCCCCATTGACGCTTCAAATTCTGCGCCTTGTAAAAAGACATATTGCACTAAGCCATATTTAGGCCCTATGCGCCAGTTGCCTTTTCGGGCGTTGAAGTATGGCAAGACCATGGTTTGAATATCGTAATCTCGCCATGCTGTATCAATGGCCAATTGTGCAGCACCGACCTCCATTTGCCATTGCTGTGATTGCTCATCGGCCTTGGCATCATCAACAAATAATGCAGCTAAACAATAAGCTGTGATCAACAGATAAGAAAAAAGACTATTTCGCAGAAATTCATGTTTGGTCATGATAATGTCCCTATATTGGTGTTTTAATGCAGTTTAGCGCCTCACCATTAGGGCTGACTTGCTGCAAATGTCACATATTTAATCGTGACATTTGTCATATACATAAACGAATAATTGCGGATTAAACTAAGCGTATGAACAAACTCTTGCAAACGTTGATACATCGAAGCGATTTCATACTCTCAGCAATCACCTGGGGGTTTGTGTTTATTTATACTCTGCACGCTTGGTCGCAAAGAGCAGAATCGGCGCAGCTAAGTTTTAGTACAATAAATACGTTTTTGATCAGTGTGTTATTTATAAGCTTTTTTGCTTTTTTAATTTATTTTGAGTTTTTTAGATCACGATTTAAGCACTATCAAACCCGTATTTTGAACTTCACTATCGCTAATGTTGTGCTATTGATGTGGCTATTTAATATTGGCTTTGTTGCAATTCTATTGATCATCTTCTTAGTTAAATTCAGCGATTACGAGCCAAACAAAGCCAGCCTCTATTTACTCATTTGCCTGCCCTTTTTGATGGCGCTGACGCTTCACTATGGCTTTGATAAGCAATTTGTATTGCTCAACGGGTTGGCTTTCACTTTATACAATAGCTTTGCCTATCGCTTTGCTACTCGGCTTATTTCTGAGCGTAAAGCCAAAGAACAAGCAGCCCATTTATTACGTGAATTAAAAGCAACTCAAGCACTTTTAAACGACACCGCAACTCGCGATGAACGTATTCGTATTGCCAGAGATTTACATGATACCCTTGGCCACCACCTTACGGGACTCAGTATTCACCTAGAAGTCGCCAATCATTGTGCTAACCATGAAGCACCAAAACACATAATTAAAGCACAGCAAATTACCCGCTTGTTATTAAATGATGTGCGTGACTCTGTCTCGTCAATGCGAGAAAACCAAACTATTGATTTACATGCATCGCTTAATTCACTGTGCAGCCATGTTACAGGCTTAAATGTCACACTCAATTACGATGAAAATATAAAAATAAGTGATACGTTATTGGCACAAACGTTATTTCATACTGTGCAAGAAGCGATTACGAATTGTATTAAACACAGTGATGCGACCGAGCTGTCGGTAAGCTTAGACCTCCAAGCTAATTCAGTGCATCTCACTATTTATGATAACGGCGGCGAAATGCCCAAGCTGAACTTAGGCAATGGCTTAACAGGCATGCAAGAGCGCTTAGCTTTAGTGCGAGGGGCAATCGAGTTTGAACAAAATAATAATGGGTTTGCGATTGCTGCAACGTTACCTCATAAACTTAATCCACATACTTTGGCGTAAAAAATGATTAGGGTATTACTCGTTGATGACCAAACATTGTTAAGAGAAGGCTTAAAAAGCTTACTCGCCCTTAAAGCAAATATTCAAGTCGTGGCTGAGGCTGACAATGGTCGAACGGCTCTTGAGATGCTCAAGCAACATTCTATTGATGTTGTACTCCTTGATATTCGCATGCCTATTCTAGACGGTATTGGCGTACTGAAAAGTATGCAAGCACAACAGCTGAGGCAACCAGTACTGGTACTCACGACCTTTGATGATAGTGAACAAGTGCTAGAATGTATTCGCTATGGCGCTAAGGGTTATGCGTTAAAAGATATTAATTTAGAGCGCTTGGTCAGCGCCATCGAAACACTTGCTAAAGGTGGCTCAGCGCTAGCTCCTGCGATCACCGAGCGAATTTTGAATAAGCCCACTAAAACAACCGATACTTCTTTAGCAACTCCTGATAAATTAAGTAAAAGCGAGCTTAGAGTGCTCAATTTAATCGCTGCAGGCTATTCAAATAGTGAAATCGCCGAGGCACTTTATAAGTCTGAAGGGACTATCCGTAATCAAGTGTCTTTTATTCTCAGAAAGCTAGATGTACGTGATAGAACCCGTGCAGCATTAAAAGCAATTGATCTAGGCTTGATATAATTGCAAATCATTTTTAATCTCATTAAGCTTTTATCATACAAGTAAATCGCTTAAACTAAGGCTTAATTTTATTTCAAGAAGCAACGGCTATGTTCCTAAAATCAAAAACATTTATTGCATTTTCATTGGCGCTTTTAAGCTTTAGCCAACACGCCTTTAGCTTACAGTTTGGCAATCCAGTCGACAGTGACAAACTCATTAAAATTTCGACGGTTATGGCCTCACCAGACGATTACCTTGCAAGTCCAATTACCGTGGAAGGGACTATCACTGGGGTTTGCGAAAAACGTGGTTGCTGGATGACGCTTGCATCTGACAAACGCTTTGAAAACTTACGTATCAAAGTTGAAGATGGCGACATGGTATTTCCGATGACGGCTAAAGGCAGTAAAGCTATCGTAACTGGTAAGCTCGATAAAATTCAGCTTAGCCTTGGCCGCACTAAAGCGCTACTTGCTCACAAAGCGCAGCAAGCCGGCGAAAGCTTTGATGCAAACTCAGTGACTGAAGCAATGGCTATTTATCAGCTCGTACCGAGCGGAGTTGAAATCATTGAGTAATAAATCAAGAATCAACTGGTTTAAGTTAAACAGAAACTTACACCGCGATATTGGTTACTTTTGTGTTGGTTTAGTAATTATCTTTGCGGTTTCTGGCATTGCAGTGAACCACAAAGATGATTGGAACCCAAACTACAAAGTAAGCCACCAGCAAATCAGTGTGAGCGATGAAACTTGGCAATTAGATAATGACGAGTTGCTGATTGAGCAAATTATCTCCCATGCTGATGTAAGCGAGCCGGTAAAGGCCTCTTATTGGGTGTCGCCGCAAGAGTTTAAGGTGTTTTTAAAAAACGGTAACAACCTCAGCCTTAAACTCAATAAAGATATCATAAACTATGAAGCCATTGAGCCTCGTCATGTATTTCAAGCATTTAACCGCTTACACTTGAACGAGACAACCGCTTCGTGGGTGATTTTTTCTGATATTTTTGCTGGGCTGCTGCTGTTTTTAGCAATCAGCGGCTTGTTTATGATCAAGGGTAAAAATAGCCCATGGGGCAGCCGCTCTGTATTAGTCATTAGCGGTATACTGCTTCCAGCAGCTTATGTGTTTTTATAACAATCATTACAAAAAAGGCACTAGCGATTGCTAATACCTTTTTCTCGAAAGCCGAACCTAGAACCTAAATTCAAAGTTTACATTTGCTGCTGTCTCGCTTTCACTGCGATCAAACCAGTTCATCGATTTATAAACCGCTTCACCTGTAATAGCGAACCAATGTGTAAATGCATATTCAAGTGCAATGCTGACACCAGCATTATGACCGTCGTGATCAGCGCTAAAATCAAGGCATTGCTCTGGCGTATCACTGCACGCTCGAGTTAACATAGCCCCTTCTTCGCTGGCAAGGTAATACATCTGTGTATAATCAACATCGATCGTGCCTTTTTGATAAAAGACACTGCCGTATAATAAGGCTTTTGAACTTAATCGGTATCCTGAAATAAGTGCAATATCATAAGTATCGTGCGATAAATCCCAATCATAGGTATCGTCATCATAATTACCCGCTAATAGTGGACCATACCCCGCATCTTCACTGCGAATATAGCCAAGGCTGACAGCCATAGAGAAGTTTTTCTCGACGGCCGATTCTAAAGGGCTGCCATAAAACTGATGATTAATAGCATATTTTTCATAATCATGATCGCCACCAATACCAGCCCCTACGGTAAGCTCCGTCGAATAACCTAAGGTCATACTCATCGAAGTCGTTATCGCTGTACTCGTTGAAGTACTCTCGCTGGTATCTTTCGCAATGATCTTGCTTGTATCTGTACCAACGGTTGCACGAAAATGAAAGGGATCACTGTTGATCTCTGGGCTCTCAAAGCGTGCCATCGATACACCAGTTTCGGTTGTAGATTGACAGCCAGCTAATAAACCTAAAGCTATGAACGCCAAAAAAGGCTTAAACGTTTTCACGTAATCGCGAATTCAACCCCGAAGTGCACCACTCGCTAAATTAGGCCGCATTGCGTAATTCGTTAAACACAACGACAGGCTGTTTGTAACCTAGGCACTTTCTAGGTCTGGCGTTTAGCGCACGTTCTATATCGGCCACCTGCTTATCCGTTACCGTTCTTAAATCCGTGCCTTTGCGTATGTACTGGCGCAGTAAACCGTT